>CAZVWA010000042.1:0-6283 GCA_964631085.1 uncultured Rubrivirga sp. | reverse complement strand
AAGGGTTACGCATCGCACGGGGAATCCTGGTCGATGGCTCTGTCCCTGCGATTGGCAGCTGCCGAAGTTCTACGCAGTGACGACGTCGATCCAATCATCATCTTGGACGACGTCTTCGCCGAACTCGACGTGTCCCGACGTCGCCATCTAGCGAGCATGGTGCAGGGAGTAACGCAGGTGTTCATAACCGCGGCGGTTGCCGAGGATGTTCCCGACGAACTAGCCGGCGTACGTTTCGACGTAGTCAAAGGTCAGGTGAGCGCGGCGTGACATCCAACGATGAAACCGATGCGCCCAAGGAAGTCGATATGCGGGCTGCCACGCGTGCTTTTCAACGCGCCCGATCCAGCGGCACCGATGCGAAGTCCGCTCGCGGCCGAGATTCATCGAAAGCAGGCAAGCGCTCGAGGAAGAAGACCGGATCCACCGGTTCGGACCCCACCTTGGTCGGTGCGGCACTCGCCGACTTGATTGCCGAGCAGGGATGGGAGGAGAACACCTCGATGGCGGGGCTGTCCGAGCGATGGCCGGACATCGTCGGCCCGGAGGTCGCCGAGCACGTACAGATCGAGTCGTGGAGCGACGGCGAGCTTGTGCTGCGCGCGGATTCCACCGCCTGGGCCACCCAGGTGCGACTCCTCACGGGGACGTTGCTCGATCAGGTGCGAGCAGCCGTTGGACCCGGGGTGGTGGACAAGGTTCAGGTGAACGGCCCCACGGCTCCGTCGTGGAAAGCAGGGCCCCGCGTGGTGAAGGGGCGCGGCCCGCGCGACACGTACGGCTAGCCCCCCACGCGTGAACCGAGCAGGTGGGGGAAGCCCGGTCCCAGAGTGTGTCGAGGAAGTACCCAGGACATTCACTAAGGGCTGAACACCGAATATTCGTACCCACGTACGTCCCCTAGGGGTCCAATCGGCCTAATACACATTCTGACCGCTTTTCAGGCAGTTCGATGGTCGAAGTTTCAGCCCGGCGGCGGTAGAATCGGCCTCACGCCACATCAGCCTCCCAGGGACCTTTCCGCGGGGGCTGAACGGGCCCTCGGAGAGGCCGGGGAGTTCGGGCAGGGAAGGCAGGAATCTGTGTCCTACGACGCAAGCGCCATCACCGTTCTCGAGGGCTTGGACGCCGTGCGAAAGCGCCCCGGCATGTACATCGGCTCCACCGGTGAGCGCGGGTTGCACCACCTGGTCTACGAGGTCGTGGACAACTCGGTCGATGAAGCCATGGCCGGGTACGCCTCCACCATCACGGTGACCCTGCAGGCCGACGGCGGCGTGCGCGTCGTCGACGACGGTCGTGGAATCCCGGTCGATGAACACCCCGTTGAGAAGAAGCCCGCCGTCGAGGTGGTCTTGACGGTGCTGCACGCGGGCGGGAAGTTCGGCGGCGGTGGCTATCAGGTGTCCGGTGGCTTGCACGGCGTCGGTGTCTCCGTCGTCAACGCACTATCCACGCATCTAGAGGTCGAGGTGCACCGCGATGGTTCGGTCTATAGGCAGGCCTATGACCGCGGCGTCCCCACCGCACCGTTGGCCAAGGGTGAATCCACCGATGTCACCGGAACCGTCATCACCTTCTGGCCCGATCCGGAGGTCTTCGACACCACCTGGTTCGACTTCACCACGTTGTCCCGTCGGTTCCAGGAGATGGCCTTCTTGAACAAGGGTCTGAGTTTGGAACTCGTCGATGAACGATCGGGAACCGGACCGGTCATCGATGCCGAGGAAGCCGCAGACCCGACCGAAGAGCGTGTCAAGAGCGTTCGCTACCACTACGAGGGCGGCATCGTCGACTTCGTCCGTCACATCAACGCGAGCAAGGGCGTCTCCAACCCGACCATCATCGAGATCGGATCGGAAAACGACGACGCAGGCCTCAGCGCGGAGATCGCGATGCAGTGGAACACCACGTTCGCCGAGTCGGTCTACACCTTCGCGAACACCATCAACACGACCGAGGGTGGTACGCACGAGGAAGGCTTCCGCACGGCGCTGACGAGTTTGGTCAACAAGTTCGCCCGCGAGTGGGGAGTGCTCAAAGAGAAGGACGCCAACCTCACCGGTGAAGATGTGCGCGAGGGTCTTACTGCCATCGTGTCGGTGAAGCTCGTCGAGCCGCAGTTCGAAGGGCAGACCAAAACCAAGCTCGGTAATACCGAGATGAAGACCTTCGTGCAGAAGATCGTCAACGATCAACTCGGTGCGTGGTTCGAGTCCAATCCCACGGAGGGCAAGGAGATCGCCCGCAAGTCTGTCTATGCCGCATCGGCTCGGATCGCTGCTCGCAAGGCACGCGACCTAGCCCGTAACCGCAAGGGCCTGCTCGGCGGTGCGGGGATGCCCGGCAAGTTGATCGACTGTTCGAGCCGTGAACCCGAAGAGTGCGAGATCTTCATTGTCGAGGGTGACTCCGCGGGTGGCTCGGCGCGCCAAGGTCGCGACCCACGCATCCAAGCGATCTTGCCGATCCGCGGGAAGATTCTGAACGTCGAGAAGGCCCGTATCGACAAGGTGCTGCAAAACAACGAGGTCCAAGCCCTGGTCTCTGCACTCGGAACGGGCGTGCAGGACGAATTCGACTTGAACCGTTTGCGCTACCACAAGTTGGTGCTGATGGCCGACGCCGACGTCGACGGTCAGCACATTCGCACCCTGCTGCTGACACTGCTGTTCCGTTTCATGCGCCCGCTCGTCGAACTCGGGTACGTGTACTTGGCGCAGCCACCGTTGTACAAGATCAAGTGGCAGCGTGAAGAGTCCGAGTTCGCCTACTCCGACCGCGAACGTGATGCATTGATTGAGGCTGGACAGGCGGCTGGCCGCAAACTCCCGAAGGAAGAAGCGGTCCAGCGTTACAAGGGCCTCGGTGAGATGAACGCCGACGAGTTGTGGGAGACCACCATGGATCCCGAGCGTCGCGTGCTGTTGCAGGTCACCTTGGACGATGCCGCGCAGGCCGACGAGATGTTCAGCGTCTTGATGGGGGAGGACGTTGAGTCCCGCCGCAACTTCATTCAACAAAACGCGCGCGATGTTCGGTTCCTGGACATCTAGGTATGTGCGTCACCACGAACTTTTCTGACCCGACCACAACGGAGGCGTAAGTGCCAGACGACATCGACACCGTCGAACCAAGTGACGCATCGCGGATCGAGCCCGTCGATCTGCAGACCGAGATGCAGCGGTCCTACCTGGACTACTCGATGTCGGTCATCGTGTCCCGCGCCCTGCCGGATGTCCGCGATGGACTCAAGCCGGTGCACCGCCGCGTGCTGTACGCGATGTACGACGGCGGCTACCGGCCAGACCGCAACTTCTCCAAGAGCGCCCGAGTGGTGGGCGATGTCATGGGCAGCTATCACCCGCACGGCGATAGCGCGATCTACGACGCCCTCGTTCGCCTGGCGCAGCCATGGAGTCTGCGTTACCCGCTGGTGCAGGGCCAAGGCAACTTCGGCTCACCGGGCAACGACCCGCCCGCTGCTCAGCGCTACACCGAGTGCCGCATGGCGCAGTTGGCCATGGAAATGGTGCGCGATATCGATGAGGAAACCGTCGACTTCGCTCCCAACTACGACGGCCGCACCCTCGAGCCCACGGTGCTACCCAGCCGCTTCCCGAACCTGTTGGTCAACGGCAGTGCCGGTATCGCGGTGGGAATGGCCACGAACATTCCTCCGCACAACCTCCGCGAGGTGTCGCAGGCGGCCAAGTGGCTGCTCGACAACCCCGAGGCGCCCACGGACGAGCGCATGACCGCTCTGTTGGACATCGTGCAGGGACCGGACTTCCCGACCGGCGCGACGATCATCGGCAAGCGCGGCATCGAGGATGCCTACCGAACCGGTCGCGGATCGATCACCATGCGCGCCGTCGTCGAAGTCGATGAAGACGCCAAAGGCAAGCAGCGGCTGATCGTTACCGAACTGCCGTACCAGGTGAACCCGGACAACCTGCTGCTGCGCATCGCGGAGTTGGTGGGTGACGGCAAGCTCACGGGTATCTCCGATGTGCGTGACGACTCGTCCTCACGCACGGGCATGCGTTTGGTGATCGAGCTGAAGCGCGACGCTGTTGCGCAGGTCGTCCTCAACCAGCTGTACAAGCACACGCAGCTTCAGGACAACTTCGGTGCGAACATGCTGGCGCTCGTAGACGGTGTGCCGCGCACGCTCACCCTCGAGCAGTTCCTTCGGTACTGGATCGCGCATCAGATCGAGGTCATCCAGCGCAGGACCCGTTACCGCTTACGCAAGGCCGAGGAGCGTGCGCACATCCTGCGCGGTTACCTCAAGGCTCTCGACGCTCTCGACGAAGTCATTGCGTTGATTCGCGCGAGCGCAACCGTCGAGGACGCCCGCACCGGCTTGATGGATCTGTTGGAGATCGACGAACTTCAAGCCACCGCGATCTTGGACATGCAACTGCGTCGCCTCGCAGCGATGGAGCGGCAGAAGATCATCGACGAGTACGACGATCTAATGGCGAAGATCGCCGACTACAACGACATCTTGAGCAACGAGCCCCGGCAGCGTTCGATCGTGTCCGAGGAACTCGGCGAGGTCGTCGACAAGTACGGCGACGATCGCCGCACCGAGATCCTGCCCTGGGACGGGGAGGTGACCGACGAAGACCTCATCGCGGAGGAAGACGTCGTGGTCACCATCACGGCCGGTGGTTACGCAAAGCGGACCCGCTCGGATCTCTACCGCGCGCAACGTCGCGGTGGTCGTGGTGTCCGAGGTGCCGCACTTCGCCAAGACGATGTGGTCGAGCACTTCATGGTCACCAGCACCCACAACTGGTTGCTGTTCTTCACCAACCAGGGACGCATCTACCGCGCCAAGGGATACCAGCTCCCCGACGCAAGTCGAGATGCCAAGGGTCAGCACGTGGCGAACCTGCTGGCGTTTCGTCCGGATGAATCGATCGCCTCGGTGCTCTCGATCCCCGGTTACGACGCCGCGGACTACCTCGTGCTCGCGACCCGAAGTGGTTTGGTGAAGAAGACGAGGTTGAGCGACTACGACACCAACCGTCAGGGCGGGATCATCGCCATCAGCCTGGGGGAGGACGACGAAGTCATCGGCGCTCGCTTGGTCTCCGCCGAGGACGACATCTTCCTGGCATCGACCAAGGGGATGAGTGTTCGCTTCACCGCAAGCGACGAGATCCTACGCCCGATGGGCCGCGACACCAAGGGCGTCATCGGCATGCGGTTCCGCGAAGGCGATTCCTTGCTCAGCATGGATGTGGTTCGCCCAGGTCAGCACGTGGTCACCATCACCGACGGTGGCTTCGCCAAGCGGACCCTTGAGGACGAATGGACGGCGCGCAGCCGCGGCATCCTTGGAGTTCGGGCGATGAAGATCAACGAGAAGCGCGGCTCACTCGTCGCGGCGATGGTCTGCGATTCCGATGATCAAATCTTCGCCATTGCCAGCAATGGCGTGGTCATTCGGACGGCGGTCTCCGAACTCAGACCGTCCGGCCGTGACACCATGGGCGTGACGATGATGCGTCTTGGCGACGAGGACTCGGTCGTGGCCGTTGCCCGCAGCGGTGAGAAGGCCGAGGACGAGGAGTCAGATGAACTCGATGAACTCGAAGGTTCCGAGTCTGTTGAAGACGTAACTACGGAACAAGCAGCGACGGAACAAGCGCAGGAGGGTGACGGGGAGTGAGCCAACCGGCAGGGCAGCGGATCCGGCCCCGTGGCGAAGAGCCACGGTCCGGGGTCAGCGTGACCCAAGCTCCTGACAGCACTGGAGAACTGCCAGCGACCCCATCGCCAGAACAGGTGTCGGAGGATGGAGGCCGTCGCAAGAAACGGCGAAAGCCCCGCCGGGCGCGGGTCTATGTCACGCGACTGGACCCGTGGTCGGTAGCCAAGGCGGCGTTTCTGCTGGCTCTGGCTGTCGGGATCGTGATCGTCGTCGCCGTCGGCTTCGTGTTTTGGACTCTGGATTCCACCGGCGCCTTGGATGCGGTATCGCGCACAGTCGACGATGTCCTGGGAACAGGTGGTTTCGACCTCCTCACATCCCTGGAATTCTCGCGGGTCCTGGGGTTGGCAGCGGTCTTAGCGAGCGTCGAGATCGTCTTGGTGTCTGCGCTCGCGACGCTCTTCGCTTTCCTGTACAACGTCACCGTCGGCCTGACGGGCGGCATTGAGGTCGTCCTGTCCGACGAGTAGTCCCTGCCGCGAATGGATAGAAAACGATCCGGTAGTCTCTCCTTCGCTTTGGGGCCTATAGCTCAGCCTGGTTAGAGCGCTTCCC
>CAZVWA010000041.1:0-11729 GCA_964631085.1 uncultured Rubrivirga sp. | reverse complement strand
CGCACGCCTGCGCCAATCGGCGCGAGTCTTCGACGACTTGCGCGGCTTCGGTCGCATCGTCAGGGGTGCCATCGGCTGCATACAGCTCATCGACTTCGGCATCGGTGAAGCATCGGATCGGATCACTCTTGGCAACCCCGCGCGGATCGACGCCGACGATGTCGAATGACTCACGGATCTCGGGTGAGACTATGTAATCCGCCGCCCGGGCATAGTCGAAAGCACTTCCCCCGGGACCACCCGGGTTTACCAGCAGCGATCCAATGGCGTCACCGGTGGCTGGCACGCGCGTGACGGAGAGTTCGGTCGTCCGACCATCGATGTTCGAGTAATCCAAAGGGACCGTGATTCGAGTGCATTCGGCGTCTCCACAATCACGCCAGTCCAACTCTTGCTCGTAGTACTGCGCGAGTTCATCGGTCTCAGCCGTGCTCTCAGTGGCAGACGGTTCCGGAAGCGGAACGGGCTCCGGCGCACGGGAACAGCCCACTAGCGTCAGCCCTGCGAACACCGTGGCGATCACCCAATGCTGTGCGTGCATGGCAGACACGGTAACCCGCGACGTAACCTCTCCTTGTGGGCCAGGGCAAACGAGACGCATCAGAACTCGCCGCTGCCGTGGACGCCGGAATCCGCAAGGGCCTAGACATCGTCGACGCATTTCGCGGCACTCCGGTCGGCCGACGCGAACTCGAGCGTGAAGCCAAAAGGAGCGCAGCCGAGTCCCGCCGTGCCCGCCGCGCGTACAACGCCCGCAAAGTCCAGTCCCAGGTCATGACGATCGGCGGGACCGCGGTGGGTGCCTCCGCTGCCACCGTCGGCGTGATCGACATTCTGGCGACCGGCCCGGGCGGAGTCGTGTGGTTCGCCATCGCTGCAATGGGAGCTGTTGCGGCGACCATCGGTGGGCGCTCGTGGCGCAGACTCACCCCCTTCTCCGCAACTCCGGCTATCCCTTCACCACCGGTCCTAGTTCGCCGAGGTGCCATCGGCTATGCATCAGTTGCCCGTTATACGGCCGTGCGCGTTCAAACCGTCCAGGTTGTTCGCGCAGTGGAACCTCTGCACAACGACGCGGCCCGTGAGATCCGCTCCGCGGATGCGCAGGTAGCGCCGACATTGAACGATCTCGCTGACCGCCTTCGTGTTCTCGACGAGATGGTTCGCCAGATGCCCGGCACCTCAGCTGCGGACAACGCACAGCAGGCGGCGTACGCCGTGAGCCAGCAACTCGACCGAGGATCGGCTGCCTACGACGTCCTCTTGGCTGCGGCCGCTCGACTTCTTGCCGAACCCGACGTCGGGCGTCCTGTCAACGAGGTCCTCGAACCAGCCGCATCCGCACTTATCGCATATGCGCACGGGCTGCGCAAGGCCTCGGAAATCTAGGCGACCACGGCGCGAATGCGCGGGTCCTTAATCTGCACCATTGCGGCCTCCAAGACCGTTCGAGGGCTCCCACCCGCGAACAACACGATGCGTTCGTGTTCCAAGGCTTCGATGCGCCGCACCGTCTCTTCATCGGTTGAACCAGCCGCCATCTGCTCGATCTGAGGTCGCATTTCGTCGTTTATCAAGTCCACCCGAGCAGCGGTCTGGACTGCGAGGACATCACGAAACAGCCCGATCAAATCGACGAGGGCTCGATCTACTTCGTCGACGACCAAGCGCTTGCGTCGCCGCTTTTGCTCCTTGGCGAGTTCCTTGGCTTCGGAATCATGCGACCGTTTCATGGCTCCCGTGAGCCGGGTGACACCATCGGCATAGAAGCGAGACTTCAATAGGTCGGTCTCTTCCTCGTCGAGTCGATCGGCTCGCGAGTCAGCTACAGCGGATACGGTCTCGAACACGTTGCCAGCGACCACAACGCACGAGGCGAGATCGCGAAGGTCCAATGGAGCGCGAAGGTACTGCTGGCGCCGTTCGCGTGTGGTCGCATCGGTCGCCAACGCTCGAGCCCGACCAATGTGGCCCTGCGATGCCCGCGCCGAGAACGCCGCGATCGTCTCGTCCACGCCACACTCCTGAACCAGCATCTCGGCGATGGCCGCCGTTCGCGGGGTCCGCAGACCCACATGTCGGGTGCGCGAGGTAATCGTGGGCAGGACATCGTCCACGCTCGGTGCACACAACACCCACACCGTGTGAGGCGTAGGCTCCTCGAGAGCCTTCAATAGGTAGTTCGCAGCACGGTCGTTCAACCTGTCGGCGTCTTCGATGACGATCACCCGCCACGTCGCGGTCATCGGCGCCTGCGCAGCCATGTGCACGAGAGGCTTCACGTGGTCCAGCAGGATCTCCGATCCCTCGGGGATCTCGACGTGGACATCGGCGTGACCACCTTTAGCGGCGGTCCGACAAGCCTGACATTGGCCGCACCCACTCTCCTCGCACACGAGAGCGGCCGCGAAGGTGGTGGCCGCACGCGACCGACCCGATCCGGGCGGACCTGTCACGAGCCACGCGTGGGTCATCGCCGGACCGGAGTCACCGGGCAGATGAGCGTCGCGAACGGCAGCCTGCAGCGACGCAACCGCTTCGTCTTGGCCGATCAACGAAGACCACAAAGCCGGGGAATTCACGCCGATTCCTCGAGCAACTCGATGACTCGAGCACGAATGGTCGAAGCGATCTCGTCCTTCGATCCAGATGCATCGACCACCAAGTACCTTTCCGGCTCCTTCGCTGCGATGTCCAAAAAGGCATCGCGCACCCTGCGGTGGTAATCGATGGGCTCGGATTCCAAACGGTCCGGGGATTCCACTCGCGATAGTCCGAGACTGGGATCGACGTCGAGCACGATGGTGAGGTCGGGAAGCAATCCACCGGTCGCCCACAGGCTTAAGTCCCGTACTCGATCGACCCCGAGGTCACGTCCGTATCCCTGGTAGGCGACGGAGGAATCCAAATAGCGATCGCAGATGACGATCGCACCCTGTTGCAGCTCGGGTGCGATGACGTGAGCCACGTGCTCACCCCGGGCAGCCGCGAAGAGCAACGCTTCGGCCCGATCGCTGAGCCCGGTGTACTCATTACCTAAGAGAACTGCCCGAATCGCTTCGCCGGCTGGAGTTCCACCGGGTTCACGTGTTCGCACCACACGCTCACCGCGCTCGGTGAGCCATTGCGCCAACAGCGCCTCTTGTGTTGATTTGCCCGCGCCCTCACCACCTTCGAAGACGATGAACAAGCCGGTCATGGCTAGTCGGAACCGCTCGAACGCCCGGCCGTGGCCTTAGCGCGCGTTGTCGCCTTGGTCGACTTCTTAGCAGACTTCTTCGATGACTTTCGCGCAGCTTTCTTTGACGGACCCTTGGCCTTGCGCTCGGCGATGAGGTCACTCGCACGTTCGATACTCACCGTCATCGGATCGTCAACCACCCGCAGGGTCGCGTTCGTTTCACCATCGGTTACGTACGCGCCGAAGCGACCTTCGCGAACCACGATCAAGCGACCCGACGTCGGATCGGTACCCACCTCACGCAGGGGCGCCGCCGCCTGTCCACGGCCGCGGCGCTGCTTAGGTTGCGCAAAAAGAGCTAGCGCCTGCTCCAACGTGACCGAGAAGATCTGCTCTTCGGATTCCAACGATCGAGAGTCCGTTCCCTTGGTCAGGTAGGGGCCGTAGCGGCCATTTTGCGAACGGATCTCCTCACCATCGCTGGGATCGACACCCACAACCCGCGGGAGGCGGATCAATTTCAACGCTTCTTCGAGAGTGACGGTGCTCGGCTTCATGTCGCTGAGCAGCGAAGCCGTTCGCGGCTTGGCGGACTTCGGAGAATCCTCCGGCAGCACCTCACTGACATAGGGTCCGTAGCGACCGGACTTGGCAACGATCATCAAGCCGGTCTCGGGATCTGCTCCGAGCTCGCGGTCACCCGAGGGTTCGGCCAACAACTCCTCGGCCTTGACCGCAGTCAACTCGTCGGGAGCAAGACCCATGGGCACGTTCGCCCGGATTTCTCCGCGTTCAACGTAGGCGCCGTATCGACCCACCCGAAGGTTCGCGTCGCTGTCGCGTATGGGGAAGGTCGCAATTCCTCGCGCATCGATGGAACCAAGATCTTCCGTAAGGCTCTTCACTCCAGGGAACTCACCATTAACGCTCTGCCCACCGCGCCAAAACGCCTCGAGTTGCTGAACCCGATCGATATCGCCATTCGCCACCATGTCCAAGACGTTCTCCATGTTGGCGGTGAAGTCGTAGTCGATGAGTTCGGCAAAGTGCTCTTCTAGCAACCGAATCACGGCGAACGCCGTGAAGCTCGGCACGAGGGCCGACCCCTTCTTCCACACATAGCCGCGGTCGAGGATCGTCGACATGATCGACGCGTATGTCGACGGGCGTCCGATCCCGAGTTCCTCAAGCTTGGCGACCAAAGAAGCCTCGTTGTAACGGGACGGCGGCTTGGTCGCGTGCCCCTCGGCTTGAAGGGAGTCGGCGTCGACGTTCTGGCCTTCGGTAAGCGCGGGCAACTCGCGCTCATCGTCGTCGTTGGAGACATCCTTCAGCGCAGCCATGAAACCCGGGAAGGTGATGACCGTGCCCGATGACGTGAACTCGACACCGCGACCGTCCTGTGCTTGGGCGGAAAGTTTGACGGTGGTGGTTGCGGTTTGGGCGTTGACCATCTGCGAGGCCACTGTCCGCTTCCAAATGAGGTCGTAGAGAGCGAATTCATCACCCACCAACTCACCCGAGATTTCGGCTGGAGTCCGGAAGGAATCTCCCGAAGGGCGAATCGCCTCGTGTGCTTCCTGGGCGTTCTTGACTTTACGGTCGTAGCGGCGAGGTTGATCGGGAACGTACTCCGCGCCGTAGAGCTCTCGGGCTTGCGTTCGAGCGGCGTTCATCGCCTGGTCGGACAACGTCGTGGAATCCGTACGCATATAGGTGATGTACCCGTTCTCGTACAGCGATTGCGCGACCCTCATCGTTCGCTGGGCTCCCCAACGCAGGCGACCCGAAGCCTCCTGCTGAAGCGTTGATGTCATGAACGGGGCCTTGGGCTTACGAGAGGACGGCTTTTGCACGACGGAATCGACGGTGAAACTGCGGCCCTGCAGGCCGGCGGCGAGCGATTCGGCAGCAGCCTGATCGAGATGCACAGCACCTTCGCGTGAGAGTTGGCCGTCGTCATCAAAGTCCGAGCCCGTCGCGACCCTCGCGCCTTCCACGGCCGTCAGGCGACCGGGGAACGGACCCGGCAGGAATTCAGCGTCGATTCCCCAGTACTCGACCGGCGTGAAGGCAATGCGCTCTCGTTCACGATCGACCACCAGGCGAACAGCAACGGACTGCACACGACCAGCCGACTTGGCTTCGCGCCCGATCTTCTTCCACAGCACTTCGGATACCGGATAGCCGTAGAGACGGTCGACCACCCTGCGCGTTTCCTGAGCGTCCACCAGTCGCATGTCCAGATCACGTGGATGGTCGACAGCATCTCGGATCGCTTCGGGGGTGATCTCATTGAAGACCATCCGCTTGACGGGCACCTTGGGCTTGAGCACCTCGAGCAGGTGCCACGAGATGGCCTCACCCTCGCGATCCTCGTCCGTGGCGAGCAGGAGTTCGTCTGCGTCCTTCAACGCAGCCTTGAGTTCCTTGATGGTGGCCTTCTTGGAATCGTGGATCACGTAGAAGGGCTGAAAGGCGTCATCGACGTTCACGGCCAACTTGGCCCACGGCTTCTTGCGGTCCTCGGCGGGGATCTCCGACGCCTTCGAAGCAAGATCACGGACATGCCCCACCGAAGCCAGCACGGTGTAACCGTCACCTAGGTAGCCGGCGATCTTCTTCGCCTTGGCTGGCGACTCGACGATCACCAGGGTGTTGTCTGGCACGTGGGCATCCTTCCGCTATTCCCGAGGACCGACCCGGCTGGATCGAACCGCGGCGGAGTCTGACGGTAGGACACCTGCTGCTGTCAACCCCGCACCGCCCCCAAAAACGGCGACTGCCCGGGCATTCCCCTTAAGGGGAATGGAGGTCCCGGGCAGGCGTCCGATTATCGGTTTTGGTGCTCCTAGGCGTTGGCGCCTTCCTGGTCACCCACAGCGATCGGGCGACGCTTGGAGATGACCACGGCAACAACGACGATGACCAGAGCAACGATCGCAATGCCCCAGCGGATGGCTGGGTTGGCGCCGTCGCCGATGCTGAGCGTGACGACCGCGGGTGCGACCAGCAGTGCGACGAGGTTCATGACCTTGATCAGCGGGTTGATGGCCGGGCCGGCGGTGTCCTTGAACGGGTCACCAACGGTGTCGCCGATGACCGTGGCCGAATGCGCCTCGGAGTTCTTGCCACCGAAGTTGCCGTCTTCCACGAACTTCTTGGCGTTGTCCCAGGCTCCACCGGAGTTGGACAGGAAGACCGCCATGAGAACGCCGGTGGCGATGGTGCCGGCGAGGTAGGCGCCGAGGGCACCCACGCCGAGACCGAAGCCGACGGCGATCGGGGTGAGCACGGCGAGCAGACCCGGAGTGATGAGCTCGCGCAGCGAGTCGCGGGTGACGATGTCCACGACCTTGCCGTACTCGGGCTTAGCCGTTCCCTCCATGATGCCGGGGATCTCGCGGAACTGACGACGCACCTCGAAGATCACCGCGCCGGCCGCACGCGAAACCGCGTTGATAGCCAGACCGGAGAACAGGAAGACGACTGCGGCGCCGATGACCAGGCCAACGAGGTTGGCCGGGTTGGCGACGTCCAGCACGCCGTAGTACTGGAGGTTCTGGCCGATCTCGCCGATGGTGCCGCCGATGGCAGCCGATGTGCTCTCGGCTGCACCGAAGACTGCCTCGCGGAATGCACCGAACAGTGCGGTAGCGGCGAGGACGGCAGTCGCAATAGCGATGCCCTTGGTGATGGCCTTGGTGGAGTTACCGACCGCGTCGAGCCGGGTGAGCACCGCAGCACCCTCACCCTCGACGTCGCCCGACATCTCAGCGATGCCCTGCGCGTTGTCCGAGACCGGACCGAAGGTGTCCATCGAGACGATGACGCCGACCGTGGTGAGCAGGCCGGTGCCCGCAAGGGCGATGGCGAACAGGCTCAGCAGGATCGTGCCCGAGCCCAAGAGGAAGGCGCCGTAGACGGCCGCACCAATGACGAGCGCGGTGTAGACGGCGGACTCCAGTCCGAGCGAGATACCGGACAAGATGACCGTGGCCGGACCGGTGAGCGAGGTCTTCGCGACATCGTCGACCGGGCGACGGTTGGTCTCGGTGAAGTACGCGGTGAGCTGCTGGATAACGGCGGCGAGCACGATGCCGATGAACACCGCGGCGATCACGAATAATTGCGGGCTCAATGCGTCGCCCGCTTCAGAAGCGGCAATGCCACCCAGACCCTCGATGTCACTCCAACTACTGGGCACCCAGATGAAGACAGCCGCCACGACGAGGATCGCCGAGATAACCGCGGATATGAAGAAGCCTCTGTTGATGGAGGACATCCCCGAGCGGTCGGTCGGACGGGGTGAGACGGTGAAGATGCCGATCACGGCGGTGATGACACCGATCGCCGGGATGATCAGCGGCAGGACCAGGCCGAGTTCGCCGAATGCAGCACTACCGAGGATGAGGGCTGCGACGAGAACGACGGCGTAGGACTCGAACAGGTCCGCTGCCATGCCGGCGCAGTCGCCGACGTTGTCACCGACGTTGTCGGCGATGGTGGCCGCGTTGCGGGGGTCGTCTTCAGGGATGTTCTGCTCGACCTTGCCGACGAGGTCTGCGCCGACATCGGCAGCCTTCGTGAAGATGCCACCGCCGACACGCATGAACATAGCTAGCAGGGCCGCGCCGAAGCCGAAGCCTTCGAGGACCTTGGGCGCCTCACCCGCGTACACGAGAACCACCAGCGCGGCGCCGAAGAGACCAAGACCGACGGTGAACATGCCCGCAACGCCACCGGTGCGGAAGGCGATCCGCATCGCGCGCTGTTCGCCTTCATCCTTGGCGGCGGCGGCAACGCGGACGTTGCCGCGCACAGCGAGCCACATTCCCATGTAGCCGGTGATGCCCGAGAAGACGGCACCGACCAGGAAGAAGATGCTCCGGCCGATCCGCTCACCGTTGGTTTCGGCCGGGAGCAGGAAGAGCAGGAAGAAGACCACAACAGCAAAGATGGACAAAGTCTTGAACTGCCGGTTCAAGTAGGCGGCAGCACCTTCTTGGACAGCGGCGCCGATCTCCTTCATGCGCTGCGTGCCCTCGCTGGCGGCGAGCACCTCGCGCACCAGGATGCCCGCGACGACCAGAGCGGCGAGGCCGATGACGGCTACGATGGCTACGAGAACAACGTTGTTCCCGGTCAACTCGATCATTTTTCTCCTCGGTGTCAGCTATGGCAGCGCCCGGCACCCTCGAGAGATTCCGTACCCGCCTCGCAATCCGGCGAAGTCTACGCAAGACGGGCGTCACGTGGTGGTCGGGTCCGGCATGCGGACAACGGGAAATACGTGGCGTTGGCCACAGATTGAAGTCCCTTAGGAGCCCAGCGCCGAGGCCAACTCCTCATGTATGGGGATGACGACGTCCAAACCGGTCAATTCGAACACCTTGAGCACTCGGGGGGACGTCACGACCAAATCCAGGGATCCATCGGTTTCTCGGAGATGCTTCAGCGCGGTGACGAAGACTCCCAGTCCCGTGGAGTCCAGGAAAGTCACCCCGCTGAGGTCCACCACCACCTGAGCCTGGGGCGCTATGACGGCTTCAACAGCATCGCGGACGACAGGGGCCGTGTGCGCGTCCACCTCACCGGTCACGGTGATCACCGACGCCGCTCCGACCGCGCTACTCGCCACGTTCACAGTGGTGGATTCGTGGCCCCCGGGTCCGGACATGCACCAACCATGGCACACCCGGCGGTCACAATGAGGCGGTGTCGGAACACTCGTCTGCATCGCCTGCCCTACAGGCATGGACGTCACTCAACCCCGAGGCCATTCGGCACGTTCTGCACTTCCCGGCTCGTCCCGGGCAAACAGCGCCGTGGCCCAGCTGGCTTCCCCAAGCGGCGATCGACACCTGGCGCTCACAGGGAATCGTGTCGCCGTGGGTTCACCAAGTTCAGGCAGCACAAGCGGCCATCGACGGTTCGCACGTCGTCGTCGCGACGGGAACGGCTTCGGGAAAGTCCCTCGCTTACGCCATGCCGATCATCACGTCGATTCTCGATGGCGGTGGATCAGCGCTTGCCGACCCGTGCGCTCTCTACCTCGCACCCACAAAAGCGCTCGCGAACGATCAACGACGCACGTGGAGAGATCTCGAAATTCCTGGTATCCGAGAGGCAACGGTCGACGGCGACAGCAACGCGGACGAACGAGCCTGGGCAAGACGCCATGCCAACGTGATCTTGACCAATCCCGACATGCTCCACTATTCGCTGCTACCCGGTCATGAACGTTGGTCGCGCCTGTTCCGCAATCTCCGTTACGTCGTTGTCGATGAAGCCCACGCCTATCGCGGAGTATTCGGAGCGCACGTGAGTTTGGTCTTGCGTCGGCTTCTCCGCTTGGCCGAACACCACCGAAGTAAGCCGATCGTCATTGCTGCTTCTGCAACTTCAGGTGCCCCCGAAAGGTCTGCTGCGCGCTTGATCGGAGCACCGGTCACAGCCTTCACCACCGATCATTCACCGTCACCCGAGCGAACCGTCATCTTGTGGCAGCCACCGAACAACGACGACGCTTCCTCGGCCACACGCAATGCGGCGGCACTGACTACTGCAGCTGTTCGAGAAGGAAGCCAAGTCTTGACGTTTCTGCGCAGCCGGCGGGCCGTCGAGTACGTCGCATCGTTGGTGCGTGAGCAGATTCCAGCGGATTCAATCGTCAAGTCGACAGCGTCCGATGCCATTGCCGCGTATCGCGGGGGATTCCTCGCTGAGGAACGGCGAGAACTCGAAGAGGGACTTCGTTCCGGACGCATCCGTGCGCTCGCTACGACCAACGCTCTCGAGCTCGGCATCGATATCGCCGGGATGGACGCCGTGATCACCGCGGGGTGGCCCGGCACTCGAGCATCCCTGTGGCAGCAGTTCGGACGCGCTGGACGTGGAACCGACCCCGCGCTTGCCGCGTTCGTCGCACGTGAAGATCCGCTCGATACGTACCTCGTCCACAACCCAAAAGCGATCACCGCGCAACCCTTCGAAGAGACGGTCTTCGATCCGGCGAACCCGAACGTTCTCGCACCTCATCTGACCGCCGCCGCCAGCGAATTGCCGATCACCGACGACGAGCACGTCTTTCCGGACAACGCGGTCGAGGTTCTCGCCGACCTGGGCGATCGGGGATTGCTACGCCGACGACCCAACGGCTGGTACTGGACGTCACGCGAGCGACCACACGACATGACCGACCTTCGCGGTGCCGGGGACACAGTGCGAATCGTCGAAGAAGGCACCGGCCGGCTTCTCGGCACCATCGATGCCTCATCGGCACACCGACACGTCCACCCCGGTGCGGTGTACGTCCATCAGGGTGTCTCGCACACGGTCCGCTCCCTTGACTTGGACGATGCCGTCGCGATTGCTCGCGTTGAGGAAGTCGACTACACGACATTCGCTCGAGACGTCAGCGATATTCGAATTCGATCCACCCATCGACTTTGGCCCGGCACGGGAGCCACGATGGCTATCGGTGAAGTGGATGTGACGTCGCGAACCGTCGCCTATGAGATCCGGGCGCTCGACGGCACCTTGATCGCCGTGCACGATCTCGAACTGCCCGAGCGGATCCTTCGCACCCAAGCCGTGTGGTGGACCATCGAGGATGCGACGGTCGCTGCGTCCGGGATCGACGATCTGCCCGGTGCTGTGCATGCGGCCGAACATGCGGCAATCGGACTTCTTCCGCTCTTCGCATCGTGTGATCGGTGGGACATCGGCGGCGTCTCGACTATTCGACACCCCGATACCGGCCTGGCCACCATCTTCATTTACGACGGCCTCATGGGAGGTGCGGGTTTCTCGTTCCGCGGAGCCGAGGTCGCCGACGAGTGGATGGGTGCCACCGCCGCAGCTGTGCGTTCGTGCGTCTGCACCGACGGGTGTCCGTCCTGCGTGCAATCGCCGAAATGCGGAAATGGCAACGACCCGTTGAGCAAGGAAGGCGCAGTGACGGTTCTTCGCCTCCTTCACGGTGCCCTGCCGCTGTTATCCGAGGACTCCAACACGAGTGAGCCCCAACTACGCCGAGATCCTCAGTAGCCAGATCTCGCCCGCTGACTGACAACCGGCCAAAGAGCACCACCGTGCGGGACAGTGACCGTCACGATCACATCACCATCGATCTGAACGCATTCATCGAGCATCGCTCCATGGCCGACGGCGACGTCGTTGGCGGATGCACAACCACCCGACCGAGCTGCCGCAAGCGCCGCTAGGTCAGCCACCATGGCGGCCTTCGCTCGCGCAGTGGCCCAGCCTCCGACCGATCCAGCGAGCAGGAGCAGAGACAACGCAGCAACGACGAGGGCGATTCCGGCAACGGATATGGATCCGTGATCATCACTCGGCGAGGCCACCGCGCACTCCCACTTCCCACGGGACAGTCGCCTTGCGTTCTATCGGAATCGAGAGACCGCCGAAGAATCCACCAAGGACACCAACGTCGCGACGAGCCGTCACCGTCACGCCCCGGGGGGAAGGCGTAACGGGAATTCGTTCATGCGTTCACTGTGCTGATCACATGAAGTGTCGGACA
>CAZVWA010000040.1:0-11938 GCA_964631085.1 uncultured Rubrivirga sp. | reverse complement strand
TCCGGGTCTTGGTCCGGTGAGCCAGGGTCGGTGCTGCCGGACGGGCTGCTCGTCACGTGTGCGACATCCGGCGCCCACCCATCGTGGCTACACCTGGAGGAATCGGCGGGAGTCCGGCGAGCTTTGCGAGGATGTCGACCCACACCAACAGGTGGTTCGTTAGATCGCGCTGGAGCGGCGTCCATGATGCACGAATCTCAACAAGGCCGTCACCGGGACGCTCCGCCATAGTGCCGAAGGACGAACCCGAGGAGATCGTCACGGTGCCGCCGAGCTGGCTGATGCTCTCGTTCTCGAGCGCCTCCACGACCCAGCTCCAGGCAACCTCGTGGACCAAGGGATCGGAGAGAAGTTCGGGCTCCACGTCGCATCGGGCGAAGACGACGATTCGATCCGTGCCGTCCCACTCCTCGACGCCGTCGGGATCGTGGAGTACCACGAATCGACCGGTCGCGGACTCTATGTGGTCACCGAGGGCACTGGGGGCGGCGTCGGCGGCGGCGTCTGCCACCAACGTAAACGTGTGCGGTGCCAGGCGTTGGGGGGAAGGCGCCTGCTCGATGGCGAATTCCGGCCGCACCGCGACGTCAAGCAACTCCCGTGTGCGCGCGTCGAAGGCTTCGTTGGCGTCGGGAACGCTGTGCACCCGAGCAGGCTACGGCGACAAGCACCCGTGTGGCGGCGCCCACGCCGGTCGGGTGCCGGTTGGCTTGTCTAGTCGGCTGCGTCTGCCTCTAGCGTCACCGAGATGGAGTTGATGCAGTACCGAAGGTCGGTGGGTGTGGGGTACCCCTCGCCGTCGAACACGTGTCCGAGGTGGCCCCCGCACGTGGCACAGCGGACTTCGGTCCGTGGGTATCCCAGGGACGAGTCCTCGAGTTCGACGACGGCATCACCGGCGAGGGGTGAGTAGAAACTCGGCCACCCACAGTGGGAATCGAACTTGGTGCTGCTGGTGAAGAGTTCGGCGTTGCATGCGCGGCATCGGTAGACACCCGGCGTAGTCGTATCGGTGTATTCACCGACGAACGGCGGCTCGGTTCCCGCTTCGCGCAGGACGTGATAGGCAGATCCCCCCAACTCCTCGCGCCACTGCTCCTCGGATTTGGTGATCGGGTAGGAGGATCCATCCGGACGGGTGGGCCCATCGTTGATGGGTGTGGAGTGGCTCATGCGTCGAGAGACTACGCGAGTGTGACCGCGGGAGGATCGATTCGGCAGGCAACCTCGGCCAGTAACGATCGACCAGAGTCCTCGGCGCGCCACCGAGCGTCTCCAGGTAGGTCCTCCTCGTTCAACTCAGCGCCGTCGTGGTCGATGCGCAGTTGAATGGCCCCGTCATCGAACCGCGCCACGACGGCGACGTGCTGGGCGGCTGCCTGACCGCAGGCGAAGGTCAGCCCCTCCTGCAGCACAATCGAGCTCGCCGTGCTGACCGGCTCACCCCACCGCCCTGCGGTCGCAGACACGTCGAGGGAGATCGAAACGAGTCCGAGCCACGGGGCGATCGTCGAGGACAACGCACTGGACAGGTTTGCTCCAGCCGCGTCGCTGCGGTGGTCCTCCAATACGGCCGCGCTCCACTGCAACGCGGACGTCAGTCGATCAGATCTCTGTGATCTCGCTGCCTGCGCGAGACCGGCCGCACACGCGAGGACTGCGGGTTGCGCCTCGCTACTGAGATTCATCCCATTGGCTACCTCTGCCAAATTGCGTGCATCGGCAACCTGCATGTGAAGCCGCTGGTCGATGAGTTCTCGAAGTTTCGCGTTGGTCTCCAGCCAGGTCCGGCGAAGGGACCTAACGCTCGCGGGGAGCAAGACGAAGACAATCGCACCGAGGGCCACCGCAAATGCAACGCTCACGAGACCAGCGGCACTCAACTCGGGGGCAAACACGGCAACGGAGATCCATCCGGTGCCCGCAGTGATCGCGATTCCCAGCAAAAGCTGCACGAAACCCCGAGGGGTGGTGCGCTCCACAAGCCACAGGGCACCGGCTGTGATCGCCGCGATAGCCGCGACGGCGGCGAGACCTTGGATCACGCCGAGGGCACCCACCGTGGCTCGGTAGTAGGCAATCGCCATAACGGCCCCGGTACCCAAGGCGCTGAGAGTTCCAGCAGTCCACACCTCGCGAACCACGTCTCCCAGGGCTGGTCGAGGAAAGTGCGTCTCGACCGCCTCGCGGAAAGAGCCCTCCAGTGTGCTCTCAGTGGAATTGCGTAGGTCCGACGATGCCTTCCACCAGGCATCCAGGGGAAGCAGGTTGCGAACGGTGGGGTCGTGGTCGGTCAGCTTCGTCAGGTCACCACCATGCAAAGACCCCCATTCTCGAAGCCGCTTCACCACCTGCGATTGATGCAGATCGGCTACTTCCAGGGCTACAGCTTCGTCAACGAGCAGACGTCTTTCACGCAGGAAACGATCACGAGCGTCCAGAAGAAGAGCCATGGACATGCAGAACCACAGGCCGGCGAGCGCGAACCCGACAATGGTTTGAAGAGGTGGTTCGACGAGGCTCAGGCCCAGGGCTCGAACGGTGAGTAAGAAGGCAACCGCGAAGACCACGCCGATACCCGCGTGGAAGATCACGACGACGGCCACCGGCAGCGAGCGCACACGACGATTCCTAAAGACGGTCGCGTTGCCCAGGCCTATGTAGAGCAGTTCCGCGCCCGCCCCCACCCAAGCGGCGAAGAACCACAGGGGGATGGTCTCGGCGTCCGGCGCGCTGACCCCCAGCCCACCTCCCGTGATCGTTGCAAGACAAATCACCAGTGCAGTTCCGGAGACAGTCGCCTGCCAGGACAGCGCCCAACGTCCGCCTATGCGTTCGCGCAGTGGTGGCTTTTGGGTCGGAAATGGGGGAGCGGTCATCAGTCTCGGCGCACTCGTGAGGACCCGATGAGTTCGTAATAGGCCTGCGTGATCAATACCCGGACGTTGTCGTGGGCCCCAGCTTGCAGGTCCAACTGCTTCACCAATCTAGCCACCGCTTTGGCTACCGCGGCTTCGGTAAGTGAACGACGGCGCGCAATTTCCGCGTTGGAGTAGCCCTCCGCCACCAAGCGCATGATCTCGACTTGGTTGTCACTGAGCTTGCGAGAGCCCGCAGACGCCGGAGCCGGGGCCACTCGCTCCGCCAACGGTGCGGCTAATACTTCAGAAACGGCGTCCTCGAGAACCCGTGCGTCGCCCACGGAGCGCTTGGAGACGTAGATGGCACCGATAGGCATTGGTCGGTTAGATCCGACAAGACGTGGATCCTGATAGCTCGACAAAATGATGATGGCAATCGCCGGAATCAGCCGCCGCAAACCATGGGCGAGGTCGATGCCGTTAGGCCCCGGGCCGAGATCGAGATCCAAGATCGCAAGGGTCGGTCGATGCTCGTCGGCCAAACGCATAGCCGTCGCAGCATCGGCGGCTTCGGACACGCCGTCGTATCCCGCAGACTCCAGCGTTCGGGTCAGCAGCACTCGGGTGAAGTCGTCGTCGTCGACCACGATGGCGGTCATGTGTGGTCCTTTCGGGTGCAGTCGGATCCGGTTCCGTGCCTCCCATGGTGGACCCGATGGGAGATCAAGCGGCGAATATGGGCGCTTTTGGGGTGTTAGCACCCCACCTACCGGGCAATGAAGGCGTCACCGCGAGGAGGCTTGATCCTCGATCAGCACCCGGGCATGGACCCGGCACCCACCTTCAGGCGGAGTCGATCGCGAATATCCGCCCGAGGCATTTGCCTTGAGCAGATGGGTGCCCAGGCCCTCGGTCATGCCTCGTTCATCATCCAGCCCGCCGCCATCGTCGGTGACGACGACGTCCAGATACGAGGGACCGGAGGGGGAATCAGGGGCTGAATCGGAGTGAATCACCCGCACGTGTATCTCTACCGAGCGTGCCTGGCCGTGTCGCGATGCGTTCGCCAGGCACTCCTCCACAATCCGCACGACTCGATCGGTGGCATCGGTTCCCGGCATGGGAGTCGACTCTGGACACAAGTTCAGCGAGATGTCGAGCAGACCGAACCATTGCCCGCAGCAACGTGCAAGACCCGGGGACAAAGCCTCCTGTGGCACGTTCGTCCGAACTCCCACACCCTCAGCGCTCAAAATTGCGAGCGCGCGGTCCACCGCGCGGGTGAAGCCTGCTGTGTCGGCGGTCGCAACTGCCTGGTCCATTGCCGCTGCGCATGCGTTCAAGGTGGTCTGGACGGTTCCGTGGAGATGCTCAGCACTCGATCTGGAAAAGGCCGCAATCGTCTTCTCGCGCGCCAGTCGCTGGGCGACGATGTAGTCAGCGGATTCTTGTAACGCAAGCAGTGTTTCTTGACGTGTCTCGTTCAGGCTTGCCACGATTGCTGGCGCCAGTACGGAGATTGCCATCGCGACGACTGAGCCCGCGATTTCGATCTCGTTGAGATCGGGCGATAGGGCGCGTAGGAAGACCAGTCCGACCAACTCCGCCGCGAGAAAGGCACACCAGAAGATCACCACTTCTGCTGCTCTCGCCCTGGCTTGCATCCAACGTCCGGCGAGCATGATCAGTGAAACGATCGCCGCCATCGCGACGACGGCAAGTGCTCCCGCGATAAGTCCCAGGGAGTCGACCCCGGCTCGCAGATAGCCGATCACGACGATCAGGGAGGATGCCAGGGGAGCTGTCCTTGGCTCCCGAACGGTCCGCTGCACAACATCGAACACCTTTGGCGTGGGAAATCGTTGCTCCGCTGAACTCCACAGCCGATGGGACAACGGCCGAACCGAATCCATCGCCGTCTCTCGCAGAGAGCCGGCCAACTCCTCCCAGGTCTCAGACGTGGTTTCCGCCAGACCCTCGACCGCAATACGATCCGCCAATTCCTGCCTTGATGCATCGAGCGTGGCGGTAACTTCCGCCAGCACTCGTTCCTCCAACTCGTCAGTGATGTCTGCTTCGGCAAGTGCGGCGAGTTCTTGATCAACGGCACGTTCGAGCAGTTCGCGTCTGCGTAGTCGAAAGCGTTCGCGCGCCTCGAATAGCAAAGCCATTGTCAGTCCCCACCACAAACCGATGCCACTGGTGGCGATGATGAAGGTCCACTCCGGTGAGGGAGGAGACACACCCAACAAAGGTGCAACGACCACAACGACCCCTGCAAAAATCGCTCCGACGCTGGAGTGGAAAGCCACAACGGCGCTCAGAGGTGATGGACGCCGCCGCTTATTGCGAAAGGCGGTGCCGTTCATGAGCAGGGCATAGAGCCCTACGACGCCCGAGGCAATCGCACCCACGAGCAACCAGCGGTGCACATCGGCACGCGCGACGACCTCGGCACCGAGTGAACCGCCGGTGAGAGACAGGAGCACGCTGTTGACCGTCGCGCCTAGGGTGTACGCCTGCCAGGAGATCACCCATCGGCCACCCACGCGATCACCGAAGGACGGCGCGTCCTCCGGTAGCGTCTCGCTCACGTCGGTGCTCATGGCAACCACACAGCGGAGCATGGCACCTTGACCGGCGATAGGAAGGCGAAAGGCGACTTCATGAGCGACATGCTCGACACTCGCACCTCGTGGCTGAGCGATTCCGACCTCGAGTCGGCGCGCGAGCGCGTACCCATGGTTTATGTAGACGCCGTACCGGTTCGCACCGATGAGCGAGGCCAGGTCACTACGGTGGGGCTCTTGCTGCGTGCGCTGCCTGACGGCTCGATTAGTCGGGCGATCGTGTCCGGTCGCGTGCTTTATGGAGAGCGTGTTCGAGATGCTCTCCTGCGGCACTTGGAAAAGGATCTCGGCCCGATGGCGCTGCCGCAGGTTCCCGCGTCACCCCAACCGTTCACGATCGTGGAGTACTTTCCCGACGCACAGGTCACCGGCTTCCATGACCCCCGGCAACACGCTGTTTCCCTCGCGTACGTGGTCTCCATCGAGGGCGACTGTGCTCCCTCGCAAGATGCCCTAGACCTTGTGTGGGTTACGCCCAGCGAGGCCGTAAGCCCCGACTTCCAGGCTGAGATGAGCGGCGGACAGGGCCGCCTCGTTCGGATGGCTCTCGCGCATTGCGGTCTGCTGCACTAGCCGCTCGTTGGTCGGTCGGGGAACTTCGGGTCCCGTTTTTCGGCTTTCGCCTGGAGGGCCTCACCTAGATCGGGCCACGAGAACGCCGCGGACATCGCTTCGAGTGACACGGTAACCGCCTGATCCAGTGGAAGGCCGTCGGTTTGCAGAAGTTGTCGCTTCATCATGGCCACCGAAGTCGGGGAACTGTGGGTGGCGATCTCGCGTGCCCACATCGTCGCGCTCTCGAAGGGATCATCGCTCGCGTGCGCGAGACCCATGTCGTGAGCCTCTTGTCCGGTAATGGTCCGTGCGGTCAACAGCAGATCGGTGGCCGTCGGCAGCCCGACGAGACGGGGCAAGAGCCAGGCGATCCCGTACTCCGCTACGAGTCCTAACCGGGCGAACGTAGAACTCATGGTTGCCCCGTGGGCGACAAAGCGAGCGTCCGCACTGATCGCGAGCACGAAACCGATGCCTGCGCAGGGTCCGTTGATGGCAGTGGCAACCGGGGTACCGAGCGTCAGTGCGACGAGCGGAAGCGTTTCGACGGACTGCCCGTTGACGTAGGTCAAGAGGTCCTCGCGACTTCCACCCAACGTCGAGAGATCGGCTCCCGAGCAAAATCCGCGCCCGGAGCCTGTGACAACAATTGCGCGGACGGAGGGGTCGGCATCGAGTGCCTGAAGGGTCCGCGCGTACTCCGGCCCCATCTCCGGCGTCAAGGCGTTGAGGCGGTCGGGCCGATTAAGCGTCACGATCGCGACAGATGACACGTCATTGTCGCGATGGACCAAGATCGTGTCGGAGGAATCGCTACAGTCGGAGGTCATAGCGATAGCCAAGCACAAGCCATCTGATCAGTGTGCGGTGAAGGAGGCAACATGTCCGAGCACAGCAATGAAATCGGCAAACGCCCCGACAAGAAGGCCGGGATGACGATCACCTGGCGGGGTGTCGTATTGATCCTCATTGCGGTGGTCCTGCTCGTGTTCGCGGTGCAGAACCTGCAAAGTGCCACGGTCTACTTCCTGGGTGTGGAATTCAGTGTGTGGGTGTGGCTACTCGTGGTCGGATCATTTCTCCTCGGCATGGTTCTAGGAGGGGTCGTCCGTGCGGGTGCGCGCAGGTTGCGCAAGCCCAAACCGCCGGCTGCCGGTAAAAAGTAGGCGCGGTTCGGCACTAGAGGTGCTCTCGACCTACTCGTAGGGGTCAACCCCCAGCAGCGTTTCGTCTTCCGCCGTCAGGTGCTCCGCACGCTCGTCGTACTGGTCGAACGTCGGATCCGCACGCTCGTCGTCGGTCTCGTCGTCGAGGTATGCGTCAGCGGCGGGGTCGAAATCGTCGACCGTGTGCATCGCCGATTCCTCGGCTGGAATCCACGGGCGCGGCGTCAGGCCGCCGGCGTGCATGGGATCGTCACTGCCGTCTTCGGCGTCCTCCATCGCCAGCACGGACTCGGTGTCCTCCAGGGGGTAATCCATGCCCTCGAGTGATCCCTCACCGCCACCACCATTGAGGGCATTGTGAATCGCCTCGGCTTCCATGACCATGCTCAGATGCTCCGCTTGATCAGCAGCATCGCCCGCGGGGTCGCCGTCATTTGCGGTCGCCTGTGCGACTTCCTGCGGGGAATCACCATGGACAGTCATCGTGACCACCGTCCTTTCTGAATTCTCTCTTCGAGAACTCCACGGTAGCGCGTGAGGGGTTGCCCTGGGGTAGACCAAAGTCCCGTTCTCATCGAACAATTGCTGGTGATGAAACGTGGTCGGTTGGACGAAGCTTGGTGGCGAGCCCACGTCGAGGGTGCCGTAACCAACGCCGATCTCGAGTCCCTGCGCACGCTGTACGAGAGCGCGGTTGAAGAGTGGGGATCAGACGTAGCTTCGCGCTTTTGGTGGGACATCATGAGCGGATTCGATGCAACGGCGGTCACCGGGTGAGATACTCCACGCGTGGATGATGAAATTGAGCGGCTTGTCGAGCGACCGTGGAGTGCCCGGCGGCCGCAGAGCCTGGCTCTGAGCCTGGTGTTCATAGTCGTAGCGATCGCTCTTGTCTGGCAGGCGTTTTCGTACATCAGCCAGGGCATGGGCGGGGCCATTCCGTATCTGCTGATTATCGGCGGACCCCTTTTGGCCGGTTACTACATCTGGTATTTCAATTTCCGAAACTTCGAGGCGGAGCTGACATCAGATTCCTCGCCTGAATAGCGGCTGCTTGACGTATGTCATCTCGCAGTGCGTCGGACCGCTCCATTGGAACAGCGCCCGCACCGGCGCTTTTCGACAATTTGCGCCCAGCCTTCGTGATCAGATCGTGGTGCAAAACCGAGCATTCTGCGAAGGTGTTCTCGGGCAGCAGTCTGGACAGATGCTGCTGAACCTGCGTCGATTCCCGTAGATCCTCACCGCGGACGACCAGCCCGATTCCCCACTCGTGGTCATCGACAATCGTCGTCAGGTGATAGGCAGGGATGTCATCGCGACGCCAGATAACGGGATCGGTCGCATCGCTCAGATGTGCGCGCATTGCCGTCACACCAACCTCGAACCTCAGACCTACGAGCCGACAAGCACGCGGACACTCGTCGCCGTCATACCCCTGCCAATCCGAGCGAGTGCAGGTACATGCATAGGCCTCACCTAATGAATGAAGCTGATCGCGGGCACGCCTATAGGAATCCCATCTCTCATGCTGGGACCAACGCGGGCTGTCCACCGAGTCACGAGGTCCCAACGACCAATCGATCTCCAGCCAGTTCAGGACATTGAAGACATCCTCGACGTACTCCTCGCGGGTTCGTGAAGAATCGATGTCATCAAGGCGCAAGGCAATATCGGCCTCGAATTCGTCAGCGATCAGGTCGATGATCACAAAATTCAGTGCATTCCCCTGATGGAGATACCCGCTCGGTGTCGGGGCTAGTCGAGTTCGCACCACTGAAGGTTAGGTGTCCGGCGTTGCACGGTGGTCCAACGCCTGGTAGTCCTGTCTCATGCAGCGGACACTCGCCGCCCTCGTCACTGCCCTCCTCGGATTCGGCCTCCTCGCCCTATCGGCGGGTCCGGCCAATGCTGACGATGACATATGGCACGAATTACGTGACCTCGATGGCACCGTCATCTTGTTCCGACATGCCCTAGCTCCGGGCGGTGGCGATCCGGCGGATTTCGACGTCTCCGACTGCTCGACTCAACGAAACCTCTCCGCCGCGGGAAGGATTCAATCCCGTGACATGGGTCGCCAGCTACGCAAAGAGAACGTCGATGTGGCCCGGGTCCTCAGCAGCCCCTGGTGCCGATCACGTCAAACGGCGGAATTGATGGGAATCGGATCGGTTCGACCAATGATGCGATTCGGATCGGTATTCACCGCCTCCTCGTCGGTAGCCGATCGTCGCCGGAAACTGTCGATGCGAACGATCGCACGACACGCGCAGCGCGATGGCGTCCTGGTGATCGTCGGCCATCAGGCCAACATCATCGATCTGACCGGGATTGCTCCGGCGTCCGGTGAAGGTGTCGTCGTCCGTTTCCGGGAGACAGAGGAGAAAGGGGAGGTCGGTGCCAGTGTCGGAGGCGGTGGGCTGGAGATCCTCGGCCGGGTACCAGCACCGGCCATCCGTTGAGGTCGCGAATGGCCAGAAAAAGGTCATAGAAATGGGGCTCAGGATTACCCCGAGCCCCACATCTGTGTCCGAGGGGGGACTTGAACCCCCATGCCCCGTAAAGGGCACTAGCACCTCAAGCTAGCGCGTCTGCCAATTCCGCCACCCGGACGAAGGTGCGCGTCGAAACGTGCGGCGCTCAGCATAACGCTGCACTGATTCCAGACGTCAGGGCAGGATAGGGACATGTCCGAGATGCAGCGGCTCGAAGACGACGCCGTAGAGATCACCCGTGATCTCATCAGGATTGACACGAGTAATTGGGGGCCCGATCCCCAGACGGTCGGCGAAGCCGAGGCCGCTGAATACTGCGCGGATCGCCTTCGCGAGGTCGGGTGGGACCCCGAAGTCGTCGTCACCACAAGCGACCGGCGTCGGGGCGTGGCGCTGAGGATTCCCGGAACTGATCCCCAAGCCTCCGGCATCGTCGTTCACGGACACCTGGACGTCGTGCCGGCCATCGCGTCGGACTGGACCCACCCACCCTTCGCCGCAGAGATCGATGACGGATTCATTTGGGGCCGTGGCGCTGTCGATATGAAGAACATGGACGCCATGATCATGTCGGTCACTCGCCATTGGGGGCGAACGGGGGAGAGGCCTCGCCGCGACACCACCATCGTTTTCTTCCCAGACGAGGAAGCCGGGATGGTGCATGGATCTCGGTGGTTCGCCGATAACCGACCCGACCTATTTGCCGGCGCCACCGAGGCCGTCGGCGAGGTAGGCGGTTTTTCCCTATCGGTCAGCGATGACGTTCGCCTGTATCCGATCCAGACGGCTGAGAAGGGAATCAAGTGGCTGCGCTTGCGCGCTGCCATGCGAGCGGGGCACGGCTCGATGATCCATGAGGACAACGCGGTTACCGAGTTAGCGGATGCCGTTGCACGGATCGGCCGGTATCGATGGCCAATCCGCCGCACCAAAACCGTCGATAGGTTCCTCGACGAGTTGTCGGAGGCCTATGGGATCGATCTGTCAGTAACTGATACCGATGAGATTCTCGAAAAATTGGGCACGTTGGGAATGCTGGTCGGCGCCACCTTGCAGAACACCGCGAATCCGTCGATGCTCGAGGCGGGCTACAAGGTCAACGTGATACCCACCGAGGCGATCGGGCATGTCGACGGCAGGTTCCTGCCCGGTTTCGAAGTCGAGTTCGACGAGACGATTCGCGCGCTCGTGGGCGAGCACATCGAGATTGAGACGGTAAACGACGACATAGCGATCGAAGCCCCGTTCGAGACCACAACCTTTGATCTCATGGCCCAGGTCCTCAAACGCGAGGACCCCGCGGCCCACGCTGTGCCGTACATGATCAGTGGTGGAACAGACGCAAAAGCCTTGAGTGGACTCGGGATCGACTGCTACGGATTCTCTCCGCTGCAGATGCCACCCGATCTGGACTATTGGCGACTATTCCACGGGGTGGATGAGCGCGTGCCCGTCGACGGGCTCAAATTCGGGGCACGCACCCTGTACAGATTCTTGATGGCCTGCTGAGATCAGGCGGATTTTTTGGCCTGCCTAGGTCAGGCAGTACGAACCACGCGGTACACCCGGCGCCGAAGCCGAAATTGCCGTCGCCCGTCGCGGAAAATCCTGGTGCGGTCGAGCTCCCAGTGTTCGGTCTCCGCGCTCGCCGTGAGAAGTTGACGAGCCTCTTCGCGTGGGGTGTCGCGCGAGATGCTCACCTCGCGAAACTCCCACGTGCTGCGTCGCTTAGCCACGATGCAAAGCCTACGTCGCGCGGCCAATCGGCACCGGCGATTGCGGCACCAACGGGAAAGCCATCAGCGGCGTTGCGCCCAGCCGGCCTCGGGATACCCCATATCCGGCTCGGAGATGTCATCGAGGGCGACCACGATCTCCTCCGGCAGTTCGAGTTCCTCACTCGCCAGCGCGGAGATCAACTGCTGGGTGGTTCGCGCTCCCACGATCGGAGCCACCACGCCCGGCCGATCGCGCAACCAGGCCAGGGCGACTTCGCCGGGAGCCGCATCTAGGCCTTCGGCGGCGGTGCACACGGCGTCGACGATCCTGTGTGAACGCTCGTTGTTGTAGGCGTTCACGAACCCGCTTGTTTCCGGATTGCCGCCGCGTGAGTCGATTGGTATCGAGTGCCGGTATTTGCCGGTCAGGACCCCGCGACCGAGGGGAGACCAGGGCAAGATCCCGATTCCGAGGGACGGGGCGGCCGGAACGATCTCACGCTCGATGCC
>CAZVWA010000039.1:0-12184 GCA_964631085.1 uncultured Rubrivirga sp. | reverse complement strand
GGCTGCCAGACCATCATCTTGACCAATGGCTGCGGTGGATTGGATCCCGCGTGGTCACCGGGAACTCCGGTGCTGATCAAGGACCACATCAACCTGACGGGAACCAGCCCCCTGCACGGCCCGCACTTCGTAGACCTCACCGATCTCTATAGCCAGCGGCTGCGCGAGATGTGTCGGGAGATCGAGCCTGCCCTCCCCGAGGGTGTCTACTGCCAATTCCGCGGACCGATGTACGAAACACCCGCCGAGATCGGAATGGTCAAGGCCATTGGAGGAACCCTCGTCGGTATGAGCACCGCACTCGAGGCGATCGTCGCCAGAAGTCTGGGAATGGAAATTCTCGGGCTGTCCCTGGTCACCAATGCCGCCGCGGGCATGACGGGCGAACCCCTCAACCACGAGGAAGTCCTCGCCGCAGGTCAGGCAGCCGCTACCCGCATGGGCGAGCTTCTCGGCAAGGTCGTTCGGGCTCTTTAGAGATGGACCTCATCGAGCAAGCGCAGGCGTGGATCGCGCAAGATCCCGATCCCGCAACCAGGCAAGAACTTCACGACTTCATCACGAACAACGACGACGAACTCACCGACTGTTTCGCCGGACGACTCCAGTTCGGCACCGCCGGTCTCAGGGGCAAACTCGGACCCGGCCCCAACCGGATGAACCGCGTGGTGGTGATGCAAGCGGCCGCCGGACTCGCGGCATACATCAAGCAGCATCATCCGAACCAGGCCTCGATCGTGATCGGCTACGACGCCCGCTTGAACTCCGACGTTTTCGCGCGAGACACCGCGGCGATCATGCAGGGAGCGGGCATCAACGCACTCGTCCTCCCCAACGCTCTTCCCACACCCGTGCTCGCCTTCGCCATCCAACACCTCGGCACCAGCGCTGGAGTAATGGTCACCGCGAGCCACAACCCACCGCAGGACAACGGCTACAAGGTCTACCTGGGCGACGGATGCCAAATCGTTCCACCGGCTGACGCGGACATCGCCCGCGAGATCGAGCGCGTTGCTAACACGATGAGCGTCCTGGAAATCCCCACTGATGACGAGTGGGTGACGCTCGGCGACGATGTCCTCGAGGACTACATCGCCCGCACAGTGAGCCTGATAACCGAGGAGCAGAAGCAACAAAACGCGCAGGTGACCACCGTCATCACCCCGATGCACGGTGTCGGCGGCGAAACCCTGCACACGGTCCTCCAGCAAGCGGGCTTTCCTGCACCCATCCACGTCACAGAGCAATTCGAGCCCGACCCAAACTTCCCCACCGTCGCCTTCCCCAATCCCGAGGAACCGGGCGCTATGGATCTCGCACTCGCGAGGGCGACCGAAAATCAACCCGATCTCGTGATCGCGAACGATCCCGACGCAGACCGCTGCGCCATCGCGATCCCGACCGATAGCGGCTACCGAATGCTCACCGGAGACGAAGTCGGATCACTTCTAGGCTGGTGGGCCACCCAGCAAGACAGCAGCCGAACAACCCTCGCCCAATCCATCGTCTCGGGAACGATGTTGAAGTCCATCGCCGAAAATGCAGGACTTGCCTACGAGCACACCCTCACCGGCTTCAAGTGGATCGGACGCATCCCCACTCTCCGCTTCGGATACGAAGAAGCTCTCGGCTACTGCGTGGACCCCGAGGTTGTCAGCGACAAAGACGGCATATCGGCAGCCCTATTCGTAGCAACGACGGCAGCGCACCTGAAGGCTCAGGATAAGAATCTTCAGGACAAGCTTGACGACCTAGCGAAAGAACACGGCGTCCACGCCACAAAGCAGGTGTCGGTCCGCGTTAGCGATGTCGCCCGCATCGCCGAAGTGATGGCAAGCCTGCGCAACGAGCCCCCCGAGGCCATTGGCGGCCTCGATGTCACACGATTCATCGATCTCGAAGAGGGCAGCGACCTGCCACCCACCAACGGTCTGCTCTTCGAACTTGCAGGCAACGCACGCGTGATCGTGCGGCCCAGCGGTACCGAACCCAAGGTCAAGGCCTACCTACAAGCAGTAGTCCCTGTTGGCACCGAGCTCCAAGAAGCCCAGACACGTGCCCATCAGCAGATCACCGACCTTGAGGCAGACGTCCGCACCTGGCTCTGTTAGCGCCTGTCCGCAGCTCCCTCCACCTGCGGCACCACATCCACAGCCCACGAGTTCGACCTGTACGTGCTTTGAAAATCACGGGCTAATGGAGCATGTCCGAAGATGATTCTTTTGTGTTTGACACAAATCTAGGAGCGAAGGTACGGTTCCTCCCAGGGGCGCATAAGCATGGTGTCCAAGCTGAGGACCAGTTGCATGTGCTGGATGCGGCTCGCGTGGTCTTCATCCGCGACGCGACACGTGGACGGTCCAGGCGCGAGTGGCTGTTCCTCGGCGAAGGCCCCAGCGGGGAGGTCTTGGAAGTGATCGCTATTCCGGGAACGAGAGAACATTTCCTGGTCATTCACGCGATGCCCATGCGCAAGAAGTGGCAACCGTTGTGGAACTGGATGCAGCAAGGAGGTTCATCATGAGTACAACACCCAAGAAGGTGGAACCGATCTACACCACACCGGAAGCAGAGGGCTTCACGCAGGAAGAGATCGACGATCTGATTGCCGAGATTGAAAGCGACGACTACGACCTGCTCGAAAACGCGATCATGATCATCCGACCCCGAGGCAGGCAGTCCCTGACCGCTCCGGGAGTTCATTCCCCTCTGGTCAGCACAAGGGTCCCCGCCTCACTTCTTGACATGCTGAAGGCCAGAGCCGCCTCTGAGGGAATAAGCGTTTCGGAAGTGCAACGCAGGGCACTGTACGAATATGTGGGGCAGCCGCAGCCCTCAGCAAACTGACATCACTCAGAAGTCAGCCTGGGGCGTCGTGCTCGCGGTGGACTTCTCCAAGCGCCTCGAGCGCGCATAACCCACCGACTACCCTTCCACCGTGAACCTGCTTCCCACCCGTCCCCTCACGGACACCTCTAATTCCGGCCTGAAGGCCTTTCTGCACGGCCTGCCAGGCGTGGACGCCGTCGGCCTTGAGGCCCGAGCCGCCACCCTCGCCACCCGCTCCATCAAGAACGAGTCCAAGGCGTGGGCCATCGACACCGCCATCTCGATGGTGGATCTCACCACCCTTGAGGGCATGGACACCCCCGGCAAGGTCAAGGCGATGTGCGCGAAGGCCCTGCATCCCGACCCCACCGACAACAGCTGCCCGAGCGTCGCCGCTGTTTGTGTCTACGGCGATCTCGTCACCACCGCCCGCGAAGCAGTCGGCGACCGTCTCCACGTTGCTGCTGTCGCCACCGCGTTCCCCAGTGGCCGCGCGAGTATGGACGTCAAGCTCATGGACACCAAGCAGGCCGTGGCCGACGGTGCCGACGAGATCGACATGGTCATCGACCGCGGCGCTTTCCTTTCCGGCAACTACTCCAAGGTCTACGACGAAATTGCCGCCATCAAGGAAGCCTGCGGCGACGCCCACCTCAAGGTCATCCTCGAAACAGGCGAACTCAAGACCTACGACAACGTCCGTCGAGCTAGCTGGCTTGCGATGGAAGCCGGCGCCGATTTCATCAAGACATCCACCGGCAAGGTGTCCCCCGCCGCGACCCTTCCCGTCACGCTGCTAATGCTCGAAGCAGTCCGCGACTTCGAAACCAAAACTGGCACCAAGGTCGGCGTAAAGGCAGCCGGCGGAATCAAGACGAGCAAGGACGCCATCCGCTACCTCGTTGTGGTCAACGAGACCGTTGGCGAAGCATGGCTCAACCCCGACCTCTTCCGCTTCGGGGCATCGAGCCTGCTGAACGATCTCCTTCTGCAGCGTCAGCGCATGAGCACCGGCCATTACTCCGGCCCCGACTACGTCACCATCGACTAGGACAGGAACCAAACACCGCCATGACCTTCGAATACGCACCCGCGCCCGAGTCCCGCTCGGTGGTGGATATCGACGCCAGCTACGGCCTGTTCATCAACGGTGAGTTCGTCGACCCATTTGACGGGCAGCATTTCAAGACCATCAACCCGGCTACCGAGGAAGTCCTCAGCGAGGTTGCCGAGGCCGGCCAGGCCGACGTCGACGCGGCAGTTGCTGCAGCGCGTAGGGCCTACGACAAGACCTGGTCCAAGATGTCCGGCAAGGACCGCGCCAAGTACATCTTCCGCATGGCCCGGCTGATTCAGGAACGCTCACGAGAACTTGCGGTCTTGGAAACCCTCGACAACGGCAAGCCGATCCGCGAATCGCGCGATGTGGATCTCCCGTTGGTCGCAGCGCATTTCTTCTACCACGCGGGCTGGGCGGACAAACTCGAGTTCGCGGGCTACGGACCCAATCCGAAGCCACTCGGCGTCGCCGCCCAAGTGATCCCGTGGAACTTCCCGCTACTCATGCTCGCGTGGAAGATCGCACCGGCGCTGGCCTGCGGAAACACCGTTGTCCTCAAGCCCGCGGAGACCACTCCCCTCACCGCCCTCGCCTTCGCCGACATCTGCCAGCAGGCCGACTTGCCACCGGGCGTGGTCAACATCGTCACCGGCGCTGGAGACACCGGTCGCATGTTGGTCGAGCACCCGGACGTGAACAAAGTTGCCTTCACTGGATCCACAGAGGTTGGAAAAGCGATTCAGCGAGCAGTGGCCGGTACCAACAAGAAACTCACTCTGGAACTCGGCGGTAAGGCAGCCAACATCGTCTTCGACGATGCCCCGATCGACCAAGCTATCGAGGGCATCGTGAACGGCATCTACTTCAACCAGGGTCACGTGTGTTGTGCCGGTAGCCGGTTGCTGCTGCAGGAGTCCATTGCCGACGAAGCAATCGACTCACTCAAGCGCAGACTTCAGACGCTGCGGCTGGGTGATCCGCTGGACAAGAACACCGATATCGGTGCCATCAACTCATCAATGCAACTGGCCAAGATCGAGGAACTCACCAAGTCCGGCGAGGACGAGGGTGCTGAACGATGGAGCCCCGAATGCCCGATCCCGGACAAGGGCTTTTGGTTCCCACCCACCGTCTTCACCAACGTCACGCAGGCTCACCGGATCGCCCGCGAGGAGATCTTCGGGCCTGTCCTGTCCGTTCTCACTTTCCGCACCCCGGAGGAAGCAGTCGAAAAGGCGAACAACACACCCTTTGGCCTCTCCACCGGAATCTGGACCGAAAAGGGCAGCCGAATCCTGTGGATGGCCAACAAGGTTCGATCCGGCATCGTCTGGGCTAACACCTTCAACCGATTCGATCCCACGAGCCCCTTCGGCGGCTACAAGGAGTCCGGCTTTGGTCGCGAGGGTGGCGTTCAGGGCTTGGGTGCCTACCTTCATGTGGAGGATCCGTCATGAGCAGAGTCGACGTCCGTAAGACCCACAAACTCTTCATAGGCGGCGCCTTCCCCCGCAGCGAATCCGGTCGCACCTACGAGGTCACCGACGCGAAGGGCGAGTTCATCGCCAACGTCGCCCAAGCAAGCCGTAAGGACGCGCGTGACGCGGTCCTTGCCGCCCGGACAGCATTTGCGAAGTGGTCGACCGCCACCGCGTACAACCGCGGTCAGGTCCTATACCGGATCGCGGAAGTAATGGAGGGCCGGCGCGAGCAGTTGGTCCACGACGTCGCCCAGGCCGAGGGACTATCTAGTAGGAAAGCCGCGCAGCAAGTAGATGCGTCCATCGATCGCTGGGTTTGGTACGCCGGTTGGGCTGACAAGTACGCCCAAGCGATCGGGAACACCAACCCCGTCGCAGGCCCCTTCTTCAACTTCTCGATCCCTGAAGCAACCGGCGTTGTCGCGGCCGTCGCACCGCAAGACAGCAGCATCCTGGGACTCACCAGCGTGATCGCGCCGATCGTCATGACCGGCAACGCTGTCATCGTTATGCCGAGTCCTTCGGCGCCGATCCCCGCGATCACCCTCGCCGAGTGCCTCGCTACATCAGATGTTCCAGGCGGAGTGGTCAACATCCTCACCGGCGCACCCGCCGAGGTGATGCCGTGGCTGGCCGAGCATGCGGACGTGAACGCACTCGACCTCACCGGGATCGTGGACGAAGCCGTTGCCGCTGATCTGGAAAGGCAAGCGGCCGGAACCGTCAAGCGCGTGCGTCAAGCAAAGCCCCATGCGAACTGGGACGCCACTCCCACCCTGTCGCGCATCCGTTCATTTACAGAGATTAAGACTGTCTGGCATCCCCTGGGTCTTTGACGTGATCACGTTGTCGGCCGAGGAAAATGCCTAGGCTCCAGGCATGACCACAAGGCGACTCTTCGCAATCGGAGCAGGCATTACCTGGTTCGGCTTGGCGCTAGGAATGGCTCTCACCATTCTCAACGTCTATCCGCCGGTTGACATTCCACCGAATTCGCTCGGGGAAAACAGCGACGGCCTGGCCGGGCTATTCGGCCGGGTGGTGGATTCGCTGAGCTACTTCACCAACCTGAGTAATCTTCTGGTCGCAGTCGTGCTAACCATGCTGGCGCGAAATCCTGAGCGGCGAGGCGCCGTGTGGTCAGCCGTTCGCATGGACTCGCTGGTGATGATCTCGATCACGGGTTTGATTTACGCCATAGTGCTAGCTCCCGACGCTCAGGTCGAGGGCCTCGACATCATCGTGAACGCGATGAAGCACTACATCGTTCCGGCGATGACGGTGCTCCTGTGGTTACTTCTCGGCCCTCGTCGGCAGTTGACCTTCGGCTCGGTGTTTACCGCGCTCGTGATACCCATCGCCTGGGCCGGGTACACGCTGATACGCGGTGAGTTCATTGCCGCCTATCCCTACGGCTTCCTGAACGTGGTCGCCTACGGCTTGCCCGCAGTAGTCGTGAACATCGCCGGGGTAGCAGCACTCGGAATAGTTCTTGGGCTGCTGTTTTGGGGCATCGACCGACTTCTCGGGTCGCGTCAGCAAGCGTGATCTATGCGTAGGCGGTAGCGAGCGCCGTTCGGGCGGCGTTCGCAGCCGCGGCGCCGTAGGAGCCGCCGAACAGGATTGCGTGCACGACGAGCGGGTAGACCTGATGCAGCGGCACACGAGTTCGGAATCCCTCTTCCAAGGGCCACTGTGCGTGATAGGACTCCAGGACCTCTTCAAGGAACGGTAACCCGAAAAGCGCGAGCATCGCGAGGTCACTCTCTCGATGTCCGCCGTGCGCGGAAGGATCGATAATTACGCAATCACGTTTGCGCCACAGCACGTTTCCACTCCACAGGTCGCCGTGTACCCGGGCGATTGGTTCGGCAAGCCCAATGAGTCGGGAGTCCTCGGTTTCCAGAGCATCGGCGAGATCGTGCAGGTCGCTTGCCTCGCTGGCAGAAAGAGCATTGCGGGCTCGGGCACGCTCGGCAAGGGGTCGGATCCGAGCCTGGGCGTAGAAAGAACCGAACGTCTCCCACATCCCCTCAGGAAGTTCGAGATCGGCAATGAACGAGCGGTGACAACCCGGCGGCAGTTGGCCGAATCCGTCGGCACCGGCGCGATGGGTATTGGCGAGTTGCGCGCCGAAGGTACGGGCGGCAATAGGACTCGGCGCGGTGGTAGGAACGAAATCGAGCGTCAGATGATCGGTGCCGACGTCGCGAATCCAGGGCACAGGACAACCCTCGTTGTCTTCGTGAGCTCGGCGCAGCCAGGTCAGACTGTGCGCCTCGTAGGCGTACGCCTGAGGCGTCGAACCCGCTCGCCGCTTGACGAATACATTGGCGTCATCTCGCCACCTTCGCCTGACCAACGGCTAGAGGTCCGGGTGCTGTGAGTTCTTCCGCTTGCGCCAGAAGTACACGCCAACCGCAGCCGCGGTAACGACAACGGTAACCGTAATAATCACCGGCAAAGCCTTGCGGGCCTCTTCTAACGCTTCCTCAGCAACATGCAGACCCTCCTCCGCGATCGCGAGCGCGGTATCAGTGTTGTCAAGGGCGTGACGCACTTTGCCGAGCTCTTCTCGAAACTCCTCAACGCGACTTTGACCTTCTTCGAGTGCTTCGATAACCGCCATTGCATTCACCCCTCTTTTACTCCTGCATCTTCAGCCTTGAGTTCCGCGTAGACCGGCTTGATCCGCGTATTGATGATGTCCAGTCTCTCATCGAAGGGCAGGAAGGCGCTCTTCATAGCGTTCACTGTTAGCCATTGCAGGTCATCGAGAGTCCAGCCGAAGGCCTCGCAGCACAGTTCCATTTCGCGGGACATCGAGGTACCGGACATGAGCCGGTTGTCGGTGTTGAGCGTGACCCGGAAATTGAGCTTGCGCAGCATCCCGATGGGGTGCTCGGCGATAGATGGCGCCGCACCGGTCTGGACATTGCTCGATGGACACAGTTCCAATGGAATACGTCGATCGCGAACGTATGCGGCGAGCCTTCCCAACGACGGGTTGTCAGCGTCGGTCACGTCGATGTCATCGACGATGCGCACCCCGTGGCCGAGTCGATCGGCACCACACCACTGGATCGCCTCCCAGATGGACGGCAGACCGAATGCCTCACCCGCGTGAATGGTGAAGTGCGCGTTCTCGCGTCGGAGGTATTCGAAAGCATCGAGATGACGGGTGGGAGGGAAACCAGCCTCAGCCCCAGCGATATCGAAGCCGACGACGCCACGGTCGCGGTACTCGACCGCGAGTTCGGCGATCTCCTTGGAGTGCGTTGCTGTGCGCATCGCCGTGAGCAGGACACCCACGCGAATCCAGTGCCCCCGGGCCCTCGCGGCCTCGGTGCCCTCCTCGAACCCCGCGAGGACCGCGTCGATCACCTCGTGCAAAGTCAAGCCCTTTGCCACGTGAAGTTCGGGAGCGAAGCGGACCTCGGCATAGACGACACCGTCAACCGCCAGATCCTCGGCGCACTCTCGCGCAACACGGGTTAGTGCCGGTGCGGTCTGGGTGACTCCGACGGTGTGCTGAAAGGTCTCGAGATACCTCTCGAGTGAACCCGAATAGGCCGATTCTGCGAACCAGCGTCCGAGTTCGTCCGCGGAGTCAGCCGGCAGGCCCTGGTAACCAGACTCCCGAGCCAAATCGATCACTGTCTGAGCCCGAAGTCCACCGTCTAGATGATCGTGGAGCAGCACCTTGGGCGCCCGAGCGATTGCGTTCGGTGACGGTGATGTAGCCATGAGGAGAACTTAACCCGTTCACCTTCCAGACGAGGGATGCGGACGACGGGTCTCACAACATCCGAGCAGTTTCAGGGGACCCACAACGCCCTAATGGTGCACACTCGGAGGTTATGGACGGGATTGGTCGCATCGCTTGGTTGATGATCTCGCACGTAGAGGCCCTTTCATGACCGCAGGCCCTTCCCACGGTGCGTTGCCGCAGTTCCTGCGGTATCTCGCATCGCTGCCAGAACCGGATGCCGTCGCCCGCGCGTTGCTCCTAGGGCCGATGGCTGTATTCGACTCGGCTGCGATTTCTATCACCACTATCGATGACGATTGCCTCGTGCTCAATGGCACCAGCGGATACGAAAAGGATGAAGTTCAAGGCTATTGGCGCGTTCCTTTGTCGGTGCCCACTCCCTTCAACCGTTGCGTGCACGAGGCAGAGGTGCTCATCGACGAGATCGAGCAGATCACCACGAGTTTCGAGGCGTTGCGGGTTGACGAGGGCCTGTGGCAAGGATTCATGGATCGCTTCGGCATCGGTCAGGTCATCAGTGCGCCGATCGTGCTTCAGGGCACAGTCATCGGAGCTTTCGGGGGCATCACGCGCAGTAAGCGACAGTGGACCTCTTTGGACTTCGCGTTGCTCGACGGGATCTCTTCGGCACTCGGGTTGTGGATGACGCATCCGGAAACGCCCGCCCCGCGGAGCAACCGTCTGGCTCGTCCAGAAATCGGCCTCCTTCATCTGACCGAACGCCAAAAGCAGATCCTGGTGCTCGTCGAGGCCGGCAAGTCCAATACCGCTATCGCGCATGCCCTCGGCTATTCGGTTTCGACCATCAAGCAGGAAATTCAACGGGTAATGCGAACAATGCAGTTGTCCGACCGGCTCGCGGTGGCCGCCCGGGCACGCTCGGTGGGCCTCCTACCCGAGGTGCCGTCATCTCGATGAGGTCTCAAGCGTGACGGTGGCTAGCCGTCTTCCGCGCATGGCGGCGCTCGTCCTCCTTCTGGCGATGCCAGCGATCATCGCGCAGCAAGTCTGGCTTCCCGGGTCAGCCGGTGTTTTCGTTCTCGGTGCCCTGCCCTCGTCTCTGGCCGTCGTCGTCGTGGGCGCTCGACGCGCCTGGCAAATCGCTATCGCCGCAGCGATCGGAGGGGCGCTTGCCGCGAGTTTCGTAGGCAATGCCTGGATGGGAGCCTTGATCATCGCCACGCTGGCCGGAATCGGCGGTTACTCGGCTCGATACGGGAACGAAAGCCCGATTCTCTTGGTGCCCGTGGTGATCTCATTCATCGTCATCTCACCACCGCAACTGATCGAACGGGACGGGACGTCACTGACCGAGGGACGCTACGCACTAGTGGTCGGACTTGCCCTGTTAATCGGTGGACTCTGGGTTGCCCTTCTCGGGCATTTCCTCACTCGCAACCTTGAGCGTGCCTTGGATGAGCCGGTCGAGCAGCGGGTGGCGCTCGGTTATGCCATTGCATTGGCGCTATCGACCGGACTAGCGACTTTCGTGGCAGCACAGTTCTTTCCCGGGAGTACCGGGGCGTGGGTGATCCTCACGATCTTGCTCGTCATGAAGCCTCGGGCAACCGACATGTGGCGAACCGCGCGTCATCGGGTCGGTGGAACGCTTGTCGGAGCGCTCGTGGCAGCAATCGTGGTCGTGGTGGTGGATGCGCTGGGCGTTCCACTGGCCAATTGGACTCTGATGCTCGGCGCCCTGTTTTTGATCCTGGCCCTGAGCGTCCTTCGCGTGCGCCCCTACTGGCAGTTCGTCACGTTCTTGACCCCGGCGATCATCTTGCTCAAATCAAGCGGTTCAGACACTCTCCAACTCGACGCCCTGCGGGTAGCCATGACGCTGATCGGAACCGTCGTAACCCTCGTATTCGCGGTAGGCGTCCGAGAGGTGAACCATCGGCTGCTCGCACCCAAAGCGAATTAGTACGAACTACTCGTCTCGATGGGCGAGATCGTTATCGAACGCCGGTAGGCAAATCGCCACATAACGCGCGCCCGTATCTGTCCGATACCGAATCCGCTCGCCCGCTCGTGTGATGATCGCCTGACCCTGAGTCACCGAAAGAGTTGCGTCATCGTGGTCAACCAGCAATTCCCCTTCGAGAACAACGGTGAATTCATCGAAGGCTGGGGCCTGAAACGGCTCATCCCAGCCTGCAGGGGCGACCATGTGGGCTACAGACACCGATTCGTCTTTGCTGGACGCGCGACCCACGTACTCCTCGATGGTCTTGCCACCGGGTACAGGGATCAGGGTCGGGGCGGCAATGATCTCAGGCATGTATTCACATTACGCCTTGCGACTTCCATTTCGTCTTAGATACCGTCACTAGATGAGGCGCTTAATCTCGATTTCGGTAATTGCCCTATTGACAGTCGGCTCAGTCACCTCTCCCGCTTGGGCCCAACCACGCCCCGGGGACGAGTGCAGTCCTGAGGGATCGTCATCTGCCTTCGACGGAACCTCGATGACCTGTCAACAAGGCAGGTGGGTGCTGGCGGGGCCGCCACCACTCGGTCCGGGCAATGCAAACGATCCCGCAAACCCAGGAAGTAGGCCCGCATCGCCATCTGTGAAGCCGGCAAAAAACTTCAGGACCATCGGTACCGCCCTTGACGCCGCAACCTTCAACTCCGATGGAAAGCAAGTGGCTGATGCAACCGGCATTCGCTTACCGAACGGCAAGATCCGGCTGTTTGCTTTTGTGAACTCGACCGTGTCGCTACCCGGAACTCTTTCCGCTACTTCTACGAACAAGCGAGGCACCAGATTCATCGCCGATGCCACACCCCCGCTTCCAGGGGTGGCAGCCGGTCAGCCTCGAATCGTTTCCCTGGGTGGCAATTCCATGAGGCTTTTCTATGTAGCGGGAGGCAATATCAATGCTGCTGTCTCCAATGACGGAGGTCGAACCTTCTCCGATGAAGGTCCCGTCATCACTAGCGCACAGGCCGGATTTGAACCTGGGGGAATAACCGTCATCCGTCACAAGGGAAAGTGGCGGGCCTACTTCTCCAACCTTGAAAAGCCCGGCGAGCGCG
>CAZVWA010000038.1:0-12281 GCA_964631085.1 uncultured Rubrivirga sp. | reverse complement strand
GTCGGCGGCATCGTCCGCGACATCTTGTCGATGGGTGCCCGCCCACTGGCGGTCATGGATCCGTTGCGCTTCGGACCAGCTGACGCCGAGGACACCAAGCGGGTACTCCCAGGAGTGGTGTCGGGTATCGGTGGATACGGCAACTGCCTGGGTCTGCCCAACATCGGCGGCGAGGTGGTGTTCGACGAGTCCTACCTGGGCAATCCCCTCGTCAATGCGCTGTGCGTCGGTTCGATGCGTCACGACGACATCCACCTTGCGAGTGCGACCGGTATTGGCAATCTGGTCGTTCTTTACGGCGCCCGCACCGGCGGTGACGGCATCGGTGGCGTCTCCGTACTGGCGTCCGAGACGTTCGATGACGAAGGCCCCGCCAAGCGCCCGAGCGTGCAGGTTGGCGATCCTTTCATGGAGAAACTTCTGATCGAGGCGACGCTAGAAGTTCTGCACGCCGGGTTGGTCGAAGGAATCCAGGATCTCGGCGGCGCCGGGATCTCCTGCGCGACCAGCGAGCTCGCGTCCAATGGTGAAGGCGGCATGCACGTGTGGCTCGATCGAGTGCTGCTTCGCGATCCGACGTTGAGCCCCGAAGAGATCTTGATGAGCGAGTCGCAGGAGCGCATGTGCGCGATCGTCAAGCCCGAGAAGATCGACGATTTCATGGCGTACTGCCGCAAGTGGGACGTTGAGGCTGTGGTGATCGGTGAAGTCAACGACTCTGGCCGCCTCACCATCGACTGGCACGATGAACGCATCGTCGATGCACCTCCGCGAACCGTCGCGCACGAAGGCCCGATCTACGAGCGACCCTTCCACCGACCCGCATGGCAAGACGCGCTGCAGGCAGACACAACTGATCGACTTGAGCGCCCGACGCCCGAAGAATTCGAAAAGACACTGCTCGATCTCGTCGCCGCGCCCAATCTTGCGGGCAAGTCATGGGTTACCGATCAATACGACAGATACGTGCTGGGCAACACCGTTCTCGCGCAGCCCGAAAATTCCGGGATGATTCGTGTCGACGAAGAGACGGGGCGTGGCGTTGCCATAGCCACCGACTGCAACGGGCGTTTCGCGAAGCTGGATCCGTATACGGGTGCGCAGCTGGCGCTGGCGGAGTCCTATCGCAATGTCTGTGCAGCGGGGGCAGTGCCGCTGGCGGTGACGAACTGCCTGAATTTTGGATCACCGGAAGATCCGGAAGTCATGTGGCAATTCGCCGAAGCCGTCCGCGGCCTGGCGGACGCATGCGCGGAGTTGGGAACTCCGGTCACGGGAGGAAACGTGTCCTTCTACAACCAGACGGGTGACACGGCAATCCTGCCAACGCCCGTCGTGGGAGTGCTGGGAGTAATCGACGATGTTGAGCGCCGCACTCCGATGGCGTGGGGCCCCGATGGTGAACTCATCTACCTTCTCGGTGATACGCGTGATGAATTCGCCGGAAGCGAGTGGGCGCACTCGCTTGGACATCTCGGCGGAATGCCACCCAAGGTCGATCTCGAGCGCGAACGCATTCTCGGTGAAATCCTCGTTGCAGGGTCACGCGACGGCATGATCACCGCGGCGCATGACGTCTCCGACGGAGGCTTCGCGCAAACAGTGGTCGAGATGGCGTTGCGTAGTGGCGTCGGCGCACGAATGTGGTTGCCCGACGACATCGATCCGTTTGTTCAGCTGTTCTCGGAGTCCGCTGGTCGGGCCGTCGTCGTTCTCCCCAGAAGCGAGGAATTGCGGTTTACCGAGATGTGCGCGGCGCGTGGTGTTCCGGCGCACCGTGTTGGTGTCGTCGACTCCGGTCTTGGACCCGACACCGGCTACACGCCGGGAACCCAGGTCTTGCAGTTCGGCGAGTTTTTCACCGTCACCTTGGATCAACTCCGGGAAGCGCACGACGGCACACTTCCCGCTCTCTTTCAGTGACCGGCAAGCGATGAGCAACGTCTCGTCTTGGTTCGAAGAAGCTGGGCGCGTACTCGATGCTCTTGACGCTTCCGAGCCGGTGCCCAAGGACGATCAGCGGTCCGTGGTGAAGCAGGCGTTGGCGGCCCTCGCCTCGAAGGCGCCCGGACGCAGCGTGGAGGTTCGGGTACCACCGTTCGCAGCCGTCCAGGTGGTTGAAGGCGCAACGCACCGACGTGGCACACCCCCCGCCGTCGTGGAGATGGACACCGCCACCTGGCTGGCGCTGGCTCTTGGGCGACTGGTGTGGGTCGACGCCATCCGAACGGGTCGGGTGCGGGCCAGTGGAGCCCGCTCGGATCTATCGGGGCTTTTGCCACTGATCGAGCCGTGATCGAACCTCGAACCCCGGATTTGACCCGGTTAGGTAACCCTAACTAAGGTGAGCCTTACCTGAGGACGCACCGGGATCGCGCCCTCCACCGAAGAAGGAACGCATGACACTCGATCCGACCGGCCCTTTGCGGCGTCTTCCCCTGGTCGTTGCCGCAACCGCGGTCGGCGTCCTGCTCCTGTCCGCCTGTGGAAGTTCCACGGGTGGTTCCGGTGGATCATCGGAGTCGGGCCGAGAGGGTGTATCCGAAAGCCAGCCCGTTGTCGTCTACTCCGGTCGAAGCGAGGAACTTGTTGAACCGCTGTTTAAGCAGTTCACCGACGAGACCGGAATCGGTGTGGAAGTCCGCTACGGAGACACCGCCGAGATGGCGGCGCAGATCATCGAAGAGGGCGATGCTTCACCGGCGGACGTCTACTACGGCCAGGATGCGGGAGCCCTTGGAGCACTCGATGGCGCCGGCATGTGCGGTCCACTACCCGAAGCCGTAGCCGCTGCCGTCGCACCCACGTACCGCTCCGCCGATGGCACGTGGACGGGCGTTACGGGACGCGCCCGCGTTATCGCGTACGACTCCAGCCAACTCACCGCCGATCAAGTTCCGACCTCGGTGTTCGAACTCACCGACCCGCAGTGGCGCGGCCAAGTCGCCATCGCTCCGACCAACGGTTCTTTCCAGGCATTCGTGACGGCTATGCGTGTGGCGGCCGGTGAAGATGCAACCCGCGCGTGGTTGCAGGGCCTTATCGACAACGACGTCCAGTTGTATGAGAAGAACGGTTTGATCCGCGATGCAGTCGACGCGGGTGAAGTGAAACTGGGTCTGATCAATCATTACTACTGGTATGAGAAAGCGGCAGAAGTCGGTGAAGATGCGATGAACGTCCAGGTGGCGTTCGCCGAATCGGGTGACCCCGGCTCGCTCGTCAATGTGTCCGGCGCATGCGTTATCGCATCGAGTGACAATGTCGATGGCGCGAACGCGCTCGTGACCTGGATGCTCTCAGACTCGGCTCAGCAGTGGTTCGTCGATACGACGTATGAGTATCCGCTCATCGCAGGAGTAGACGGTCCCGACGGCGTACCGGCGATCGCCGACGTCCAGGGACCGGACATTCCCTTGGCCGAACTCGAAGATCTCCCGGGAACACTGCAGATGCTCCAAGATGTCGGACTGACGTAGGAGATTGGTCCTGGACCGGCGGACAACGAACGCAACGCGACCGCCGTCGCTTCTCGTGGGGGCGGCGGCGGTTGCCGTCGTTGTAACGGCAGTTCCCCTGCTGTACCTCGTCGTGCGGACGACCGGTGCCGGGTGGCAAGCCATTGCGGACTCGCTGTTCAGGCAACGCACGCTGGACACGACCCTCACCAGTCTGGCGCTCATTGCGCTGGTGATCATCGGAACTTTGGTGCTGGCCGTCCCTTCCGCCTGGTTGCTCGCGCGGACGAATATCCCGGGCCGGGCGTTCTTCCTGGTGACGGCGGCTCTGCCCCTAGCCGTTCCCTCGTACGTCATGGCGTACGCATGGATCGCCGAGTTCCCCGGAATGTCGGGGCTGTGGGCGGCCGCGCTGGTCATGGCTCTAGCTACCTATCCCTATGTAGCGATACCACTCACCGCCGCCCTGCGATCGATAGACGCCGGGCATGAAGAAGCTGCACGCTCTCTTGGTTTGGGTCCGGTCGCGGTTGCCCGCCGCGTGACCATTCCCCTGGCCTGGCCCGCTGCTGCAGCGGGCCTGTTGCTCGCTGCGCTCTACACGCTCAGTGAGTTCGGCACTGTTGCGATCTTCAGGGTCGATGCGTTCACCCGAGTCATCTATACGGCGTACCGGGCGTCATTCGATCGAACCACGGCAGCGGTGCTCGCTTTGCTTCTAGTGATTCTTGCCCTGGTGCTGGTCTTGATCGAGGCGCGAGCACGCGGTAAGGCTCAGCGCTGGCGCGTCGGCTCGGGAGTCACCCGTCCTGCACCGCGCCATCGACTCGGCGGCGCGGGAAAGGTGGCGGGACTCGCATGGCTCAGCGGTGTTGCGGGCCTGGCACTTGGTGTTCCGGCGTGGTCTTTGACTCAGCGACTGCTCGAGAGTCGACGCACGAGCTTCAATGTCGATGAACTGTTGGGAGCCGTGGCGGGGTCGATCTCATCCTCGGTGCTCGGCGCCGCACTTGCCCTGGTCCTGGCCCTACCGATTGCCGTTCTCGCCGCGCGCTACACCTCCCGGCTGGTCAAGAGCCTTGAAGGTGCGGCGTTCCTGGGTCATGCGTTACCCGGAGTTGTCGTCGGCCTTTCCCTGGTGTTCCTCACCCTTGCCGTGCTCCCGGGTGCCTACCAAACGTTGCTGATCCTCGCCTTCGCGTACGCCGTGCTGTTCTTGCCCAAGGCGATCGGCGCGAGCAGGTCGGCTATCGCCGGTGTGCCCCCAGTGCTGGAATCGACCGCTCGAACTTTGGGACGTGGACCGATTCGCGCCTGGCTCACCGTCACCGGACGTTTGGCGTGGCCGGGCATCGCTGCCGGGACGCTTCTGGTCGTTTTGACCGCGATGAAGGAGTTGCCGGCCACCTTGATGCTGAGACCCACCGGCTTCAACACCCTGGCGACGGAATTGTGGTCGCGAACGGAGATCCAAGCGTTCGGTTCCGCAGCCCCCTATGCCCTGGCGATGATCGCACTCGCGTCGGTACCCGCCTGGTTGATGGGCAGATGGCTGGCGCGCGCCCCCGAAGCAAGCGACCGGGATGCCCCCGAGGACGATGAGCCGGTGCGCACGGATGAGGTGTCCTTCGTCGGAGGGGTCCGATGACGACTCCTGTCGCACTGTCGGTAACGGACCTCGTCGTGGGATACGGCGGGCCGCCCGTGGTGCGAGGGGTGAACCTGGACGTCGCGTCGCAGGAGTTCCTCGCCATCTTGGGTGCGAGTGGATCGGGTAAGACCACTTTGCTGCGGGCCATCGCCGGGTACCTGCGCCCGGAGGAAGGTGCTATCTCGATCGGGGGAGTCGTGGTCGTGGACTCACGCTCGCGCACCTGGCTGCCGCCGGAGAAACGTCGGGTGGGCATCGTTCCGCAGGAGGGTGCATTGTTCCCGCACCTTGATGTCGCCGGCAACATCGCTTTCGGCTTGCACGACCGCAAGCAGGCCAAGGCTCGAGTATCGGAGATGCTCGAAATGGTCGACCTCGTGGGACTGGAGAGCGCTCGGCCACATGAACTGTCCGGAGGGCAGCAGCAGCGCATCGCACTCGCGCGTGCGCTGGCCCCTGCTCCATCTCTGTTGTTGCTAGACGAACCCTTCTCGTCACTCGATGCAGCTCTGCGCGCTGATGTCCGCTCCGAGGTTCGGGGGTTGTTGGCGGATATCGGAACCGCGACGATCTTGGTTACGCATGATCAAGAAGAAGCGCTCTCGCTTGCCGATCGAGTAGCCGTAATGTCCGCGGGCGGAATCCAACAGGTGGATGAGCCGTGGATGATCTACGAGAAGCCCGCCACCTTGGACATTGCGCGCTTTGTCGGTGATCTCGTCGAGCTCTCGGTGCAAAACTTGGAAGACAGGACGGCACACACGGCCCTCGGCCTGGTTCCTCTGGTTGGAATGGAAGACGACGATCAAGGGCCCGGTGACTCGCGGGGAACGGTCGTCTTGCGACCGGAACAGTTGGTACTCGTGGCCGAGCGCCCGGTGGGTGGCACGGCAGGCGCGGACGCGGGAACTCTCGGAGAAGTCGAGTCGATCAGCTACCACGGACACGACAGCCTCACCCGGGTAAGGCTCCATGACGGAACGACGGTGTCGGTTCGTAGCCCAGGCGGTTCGGCTCTGCGCATCGGGGAACCGGTCCGCGTCCTGGTCACGGGCGCAGGACGCCTTTACCGGGACTAGCGGACGTCCCGTAGTGTGAGGGTGTGCCGCGCGGCGATGGGCAACTCACCCACGAACTCCTCCCCGGTGAGCGGGGGCCACAAGACGCTTGCGGTGTGTTCGGGGTCTGGGCACCCGGTGAAGAAGTCGCCAAACTGACGTACTTCGGTCTGTACGCGCTGCAGCACCGAGGCCAGGAATCCGCGGGTATCGCCGTGAGCGATGGATCGCACATCGTCGTTTACAAGGACATGGGTCTCGTCTCGCAGGTCTTCACCGAGGCAAGCCTGGAGTCACTTCACGGGCATGTTGCGATCGGTCACGCTCGCTATTCGACGACGGGCTCGAGCGTGTGGGAGAACGCCCAGCCGACCTTCCGTCCGACCGCAACCGGCAATCTCGCCCTCGGACACAACGGGAATTTGACCAATACCGCGGATCTTTCGGAGAGATTGAGTGCGCTCGCCACCACATCGGGTGAATTGCCGATCAATGCCGGGTTGCACGCGACGACCGACACCGAAGTCATCTCGGGACTCTTAGCAGCTCACCCCGATCTCCCGCTCGAACAAGCCGCACTCGAGGAGCTGCCGAATCTTCAAGGCGCTTTCTCTTTGGTGTTCATGGACGACGACGCCCTCTATGCAGCCCGTGATGCTCAAGGCATCCGCCCACTCGTTCTCGGCCGACTCGAGCGCGGGTGGGTCATCGCTAGTGAGACGGCAGCGCTGGACATCGTTGGTGCATCGGTCGTACGGGAAATAGAGCCCGGTGAGCTAGTGGTCATCGACTCCAATGGTTTGCGGTCGCATCGATTCGCCGAGGCCGACCCCAAGGGATGCCTGTTCGAGTACGTGTACCTGGCGCGTCCTGACACGACCATCTCCGAACGCAGCGTGCAAGCCACTCGAGTGGAGATCGGCCGCAGGTTGGCCCAGGAATACCCGGTGGAGGCCGACCTCGTCATCCCGGTTCCAGAGTCCGGTCGTTACGCAGCGATCGGTTACGCCCAAGAGTCCGGCATCCCTTTTGCCGAGGGTCTGGTCAAGAACGCCTACGTTGGACGAACGTTCATCCAGCCCTCGCAGACGATTCGACAACTGGGCATCCGACTCAAACTGAATCCACTCAAGGAAGTCATCGCCGGACAACGCCTCGTCGTCGTTGACGATTCGATTGTTCGCGGGAACACCCAGCGGGCCTTGGTTCGAATGCTCCGAGAAGCCGGGGCATTAGAAGTCCACGTGCGTATCTCCAGCCCACCGGTGAAATGGCCATGCTTCTACGGCATCGACTTCGCGAGTAGGGCTGAATTGATAGCCAACGGTTTGTCGGTCGAAGAGATCTGCTCTTCGATCGGTGCGGACTCGCTCGCCTTCGTCACCCTCGATGCCCTCGTCGAAGCCACGCACCAGAAGAAGGAGCACTTGTGTCGTGCTTGTTTCGATGGGGTGTATCCGGTTGAACTTCCACAGGAGGATCGGATCGGCAAGTCCGTGCTCGAAGGCATCGCCAGACGGGTCGAGAACTCCGCTGGCGGCGGTGCGAGCGATGCGTTGAATCGAGTCTGAATGTCGGGTGCAAGCTACGCAGACTCCGGTGTGGATGTGGAAGCAGGGGAGAAGGCCGTCGAGTTGATGCGGGCATCCGTGGCGCGCACGCAACGACCGGAGGTCATCTCCGGCCTCGGGGGCTTCGCTGGGCTCTTCGATGTGTCCGCCTACAAGCACATGAAGCGACCGCTTTTGGCCACGAGCACGGACGGCGTGGGTACCAAGATCGCCGTGGCCCGCGCGATGGATGTTCACAACACGGTCGGCATCGATCTCGTTGCCATGGTGGTGGATGACCTCGTCGTATGTGGCGCTGAGCCGCTGTTTCTTACCGACTACATCGCCACTGGGTCGGTGGACCCGACTCGGATGGCGGCCATCGTGTCCGGGATTTCCGAAGGCTGTGTGCAGGCGGGTTGCGCTCTCGTCGGTGGAGAAACGGCCGAACACCCGGGTCTTATGGACCCTGACGAGTATGACCTCGCGGCCGCGGGCACGGGCATCGTCGATGCCGATCACTTGCTGGGTCCCGATCGTGTCCGCGCCGGCGATGTTCTGGTCGCCATGCGGTCGAGTGGACTTCATTCCAACGGCTTCTCACTCGCCCGTCACGTTCTCATGCCCGATGCGAACGCTGTTGAACGGATGCTTCCGGAGGTGGGTCGCACCGTGGGAGAAGAGATGCTCGAACCAACGCGGATCTACGCCAGAGACTGCCTTGCGCTGGCCGAGACCCTCGATATCCACGCTTTCTCGCACGTCACTGGAGGCGGCATCGCAGCGAACATCGCGCGGGTGCTGCCACCGGAACTTGCCGCGGATGTAGATCGGAGCACCTGGACGCCGCAGCCGATCTTTTCGGTTATCGCGGGTGCAGGTGACGTCGATCAGCTAGAGATGGAGCGGACCTTCAACATGGGTCTGGGCATGGTTGCCGTGGTTGAGGGCTCTGCTTCGGACGCTGCCGTCGATCTACTCACGCAGCGCGGAGTCGAGGCCTGGGTGTGCGGGGTTGTGCGCGAACGCGAAGCAGGAGAAGAAGGAGATGCTGCCGCGAAGGGTGGCAGCGGCGGGATAGTGCGGGTGATCGGGGAGTACCGAACTAGCGGTGGCGCTTAGTCCTGATCTTCGTCCTCGATGTACTTGGCGTACGGATCGTCTGCGTACGGATCCTCATCCGACTCATGGTCGCCGGCTGAGACATCGGAAGGCTCACTTCCGCCCGCCAGTTCGGCTTGGAGTCGCTCAAGATCGGTCTGTGGACCGCCGTACTTAAGCGCACGAGCGACCTTGGTCTGCTTAGCCTTTGCTCGGCCGCGCCCCATGGCTCGACCCCCTCATCCGGTTTCCCGGCTCTCGATGGACGTTGTCACGCTGGGCCGCCCGGGGCCGTGATCCCGGGACCACAACGAGCGCCTAGGTTACCCCGCCCGGGTCCCGGCCCGCATCAGCGGCCCCCTCAACCCCGGGATGCGTCGATTCTCGCCTCGGCCTCCCGCTCGGCGGCCTGCACGGGGGTCAGGCCCTCTTCGCGAGCCCGGCGAAGCACGCTGCGGGTGGTGCCGAACACCTCTTCCACCTTGGCCCTCGCTCGATCCAGGTCGGCGCCCACCAACTCCTCCGCCACCTGGATCACCCCACCACAATTCACGCAAAAATCAGGGGTGTACAAGATCCCTGCTCGATCCAGCAGGTCTCCCACCTCGGGGGTGGCGAGTTGATTGTTGGCCCCTCCGGAGACCAGCCGGACGCCACTCTCGACGAGAGTCGGCACCAGGGCCTCGGTGATGGCGCCCCCCAGGGCGTTGGGGGACAGCACCTCGGGTTTGAAGGCCAGCAGGCCCTCGATGGAGTCGGTCCAGGCGACCTCGCCCGGGTTTTCGGCCTCCAAGGCCTGCCGGGCCTGGTCGGATGGATCCAAGGCGGCCACCTGCGCGCCATCGGCCAGGAGGTGCCGGATGAGCCGACCCCCCACCTTCCCGGCACCGATGACCCCGACCCGCACGCCGTCGAGATCGGAGGTACCTAGGGCGGCTTCGGCCCCGGCTCGCATGCCGGCGTGGACCCCGATGGCAGTGAGGATCCCCGAATCGCCGACGCCACCGTTCTCCGGTGATCGCCCCGTGGTCCACCGGCATGTCTCGCCGATCGTGTCCATGTTGTGCACGCTCATGCCGACATCGCCGGCGGTGACGTATCGACCTTCGAGTGATGACACGAGTCTTCCGAAGGCGTGGAGTAGATCGTCTGGCTTGTCATTCGGATCGTGCACGATGACGGCTTTACCGCCACCGTGCGGCAAACCGGCGAGGGCGTTCTTGTACGTCATTGCGCGCGACAATCGAAGAGCGTCTGCGTACGCCGCTGCACGCGCACCTTCTGGCGCATCGCTGTACGTGGACATGCGAACACCACCGAGCGACGGTCCGAGGACCGTCGAATGGATGGCGATTACAGCGCGTAGTCCCGTGGAATCATCGTGCGCGACCACCGCTTCCTCATGTCCGTCGAAACCAATCCAGGGGTCGGGAACGATGCTCTCGCTATTCGCCATGGAGCGAGCCTAGACGAGGAATTGGTGGGAACTTCACACTAGATCCAGGAGGAAAAACCCTCGTACGAGCACGCATTACTGAGAATTTCACTTGCCTATGCGCGTTTCGGGTGGAAAGGTACGTACGGTCATAAGACGGATGAGATCCGCGTTGTTGACGACGCGGACCGTTGGGAGGCGAAGTGTCTGGACGCGATCCGGATCCCGAGCAACTCCTGACACCTTCGGAAGTAGCTGCGCTGTTCCGCGTAGACCCGAAGACGGTTACGCGATGGGCAAAAGCCGGCAAGCTCACGAGCATCCGCACGCTCGGTGGTCATCGCCGTTACCGCGCGAGTGAAGTCCATGCCTTGCTCGATGCCCAGTCACCTGCGTCCAACACGTCAGCAAGTCCCTCGACGCCACCGTTCCCATCTTCGCCCGGAGGATTCCCTCCGCGGTGATGCGCGACTAATGTGAATCGTATGAACCAGTCAGAACTGCGTGCTGGTGATGAAGATCGAGACCGGACCATCGCGCGATTACGGGAGGCCTACGCCGAGGGTCGTTTGCAGCCCGAGGAGTTCAACGATCGACTGGATCGAGCCTACGTAGCGAAGACGTTCGCGGACCTTCGAGCGCTCACCGTCGATCTTCCGCAAGATCCCCCTCGAAACACCACTCTGGCGGCTCAGAACGTGAAGGACCGGCAGGACATGCGATCGGCCTGGGCTGCCTGGCTCGGCGTGGGGGTCATGGTGAACATCATCTGGTTCGCCACGTGGATGGGTAGCGGCCCTGCCCCCTATTACTGGCCGATCTGGGTGATGGGTCCCTGGGGAGCGGGCATGTTGATTTGGACGCTCTCCTCGCGCGCAGGACGCTCTGAGGATGGCTGAGCCCCTCTACCGCGGGATCGTCGAGGGCTTCAAAGGGATCTTCTCGCTGCTCGGGATGAAACTCGACATCGTCGGTGAAGAAAACATCCCACTGCACGGGGGCGCGATCATTGCGATCAATCACACGAGCTACCTGGACTTCGCGCTCGGGGGAGTACCCGCGGATAGAAGAGGTCGTCGCTTCGTCCGGTTCATGGCGAAGGATTCGGTCTTCCGTCACCCGATAGCCGGGCCTTTGATGCGCGGGATGAAACACATTCCCGTCGATCGCCACGATGGTTCAGCTGCCTTCGATGCCGCGGTTGCTGGGGCGCGTTCGGGTGAATTGATCGGTGTTTTTCCCGAAGCGACGATGAGTCGCTCGTTGGATATCAAGGAGTTGAAGAACGGTGCGGTTCGCATGGCGCGCGAGGCGGACACACCCCTCATTCCGATGATCGTCTTCGGTGGTCACCGGGTGCTGTCCTATGACGTTCGCGATTTCACGCGCGGTCGCCCGATCTGTATGACCATCGGTAGTCCTATTGGGCATGATGAGCAACAGGATGCTGATACGGCGACGCTTGAGCTACGAGCAGCGCTGAGCGGGCTGTTGGACGAGACCCTGCTGCGCTATCCGGATAAGCCTGCGGGCGCTCCGTGGATTCCGCATCGGCACGGTGGATCTGCGCCAACGTTGGAGGAAGCGGCCCTCATTGAGGAACAACGACGAGCCGAGAAGCAGGCGCGCCGAACGTAATGTGGTCTTACCAGCTCTTGATGCTGATGGGAACGTTTCGTTCCGATAAAAGCTCCACGGTCCCCTTCGAATTCTTGAGTAGTGGTCGGTCGCGACCCCAGTACTGAATTCTCCGAGAGGGTGTCCCCTTGCCGATATACACGGTGAGCTTTTTGCCGGGAGCGATTCGTGAATCGACGAGGAACGGGTACGTGGCGCTTCGGTACGAGAGGTAATAGTCATCGAGGAGGATCTCGTCTTTCGAGGTGTTTTCAATGACGATGTATTCCTGGTTCGCCGCCTTCGCTGGATTCTTGGCGGTCGCGATCGGATTCACCTTCGTGATGCGCAAATTACCTTGGGCTGGATCGTTGCAGTCGATTGTGCAAGGCCAGTCGAACCATGCTCGTA
>CAZVWA010000037.1:11067-12430 GCA_964631085.1 uncultured Rubrivirga sp. | reverse complement strand
CGATCGGATTGGCTTCGTGGTTGGGAAAGGTGCCGTCGAGCTCGAAGTACATGGGGTCGATCGTGAGCGGAAGCGCGGGAAGGCCGGCTTCGTCGGAGAGAACCGCGGGCACTGTGTAACCGGCCATCCCGTTTCCGGCATCGACAACAACCTTCAGCGGTCGAATCCCGGAGATATCGACGAGTTCGCGGAGATAGCGCGCGTAGTCGGCCAGAGTGTCCTGCGAGCGCACATCGCCGATGGGGCCGTCGGCCTGTGGGATACCCGTCTCGATCATCGCTCGGATTTCGCGAAGTCCGGTGTCCTGCCCGACCGGCGCCGCCCCGACTCGACATAGCTTGATGCCGTTGTATTCCGCCGGGTTGTGGCTGGCGGTGAACATCGCTCCAGGCAGACCGAGAGATCCGGAGGCGAAATACAAGCCATCGGTGCTGCACAAGCCGATCAGGACAACGTCGCAACCCTGTTCCCGAACACCCTCGGCGAAGCTCGCGACGAGGTCCGGTCCGGATGGACGCATGTCATGGCCGATCACCACGGCTCCCGGACCGCCGTCGGAGGCCGCAACGCCCAGCACTCGAACGAACGCGGCTCCCACATCGTGAGCGAGATCCTCGTCCAGTTGATCGGGGTAGATCCCCCGGACGTCGTAGGCCTTGATGATCGAATCGAGATCGCGCATTAGGCAAGGCTATCGGCGCCGGCACCTGATCGGGCCGCTACTGCGCCCGGCCTTGCTACCAAAGACCGTCGTGATCGAAGGGTTGATCCTCCGTCGACTTCGTGGCCCTCGGGGAGAAAACCGGATGAGCGTCGTCGTGTTGCGAATTGGTCACCGTGGACTTGCGAGAACTGAAGTCAGCATTCGACACGTCCGGGACGACGCGCAGGTGGCTACGACGGCCGCCGGCGAGGTCCGAGGGTGACTCCCCGTCCGGCTCTGAGACCGCTGGCGCGAAATCGTGGCGGGGCTTCGCAGCCTCGCGCACCGCGTTCGCGAGTGCCTCGAGATCATCGGTACTGGGCTTGAGCGCATCCGGGTCGGGAGTGATGCGCACAACCTCCCAGCCGCGCGGAGCGGTCAGCCGATCGCTGTGCATCTGGCACAGGTCGTAGCAGTGTGGTTCGGCGTAGGTAGCCAACGGTCCCACTACTGCGGTGGAGTCCGCGTAGACGTACGTAAGGGTCGAAACGGCCATCTGTGTGCACGACGGCTTCGAACAACGACGACGACTCACGTCCGGCACGCTAGCGGCCCGATCTCGCTCACCCGTGGAGCCGCGCCGTGGTCCTTCGCCGTCGGGCGCCAGCAAGTTCGCCTGCCCCAAACTGCAGGTTCGCGCGGTGAGAGTGCAAGTTCGCG
>CAZVWA010000037.1:0-10967 GCA_964631085.1 uncultured Rubrivirga sp. | reverse complement strand
GGTGGCTACTTCGTCGCGACGGCGGCATCGGGCACCGCCTGCGGAACCGGCACGCGGACCCGTAGCGGCTTCCACGGGTATCCGGTGATCAGATCACCGAATCGCGAACGTTCCTTGACGCGGTGGGCCGCGAGGATCGGACCCGACCCCGGGGCGGGCGTGATGACCCCGGTGAACCATTCGACATCGGTCGGCGGCTCGAACGTCACCACCCGGACTTCACCGGCGGGGATCGAGACCCGAACCGGCTCGGTGGGCTCGGCAATCGTGGTGCCACCGCGGAACGGCAACATCGTGACATCGACCTCGACCGACGTAGCCGGGGCGACGATCTGGACTTTGACGTCTGTGGCCGCCCGAACGGGAAGTCCGCTGACCGCCGACGGTCCGGTGAAGGGCTGGGCACCGGCGGTGAAGGAAGCCTCGTTTTGCACGGTGCGGCCACCAAAGAACTGCCGCATGCCAGCGACGATCGGGTGATCGGACGTCAGTTGCAGCGCCGCGGGCAACACTCCATCCGGGGACGGGGGCAGCGCCGGTGCCATGTCCAGCGTGGTGACCGATCCAGCAGGAACAGTGACGCTGCCGCGCTCGAACGGTAGATAGCTGCCATCTTGCGCGAGCACGCGAACTTCCACGATGGCGTCGTTATCGCTCGTGGAGACCACGGACAACACCCGGGCACCGTCACCGGCGAGGATGCCCGGTATGTAGACGGTGGTCGCAGGTTCCGCTGCCGCCGGGATCCAGTCGGTACCGACCGATTCCAAACCGCTGCGCTGTTCGTCATCGACCGACGCACCCACACGCCCCGAGCGCGCGATCACGTGGAAGGCCGTGCCGTTGACACCGGGCGCAACCTCGTCGAGTCGGACGACGATTCGATCCTGGCCGGGGACGACCAACCCGCGGGTGGTCGGTGTGTCGATCTCACCGTCGGGTCCATGGATGACGACATCGACGATTGCGGACGTCACATCGGGGTTCACCAAGACCACACGGGTAATGCGACCGGCCACCGCGCCACCCCCGACGAACCAGAAGTCCGAGCCCGCGGGCGCGCACGCGGTGCTCGCCATGCCGCGTCCGCGACCGCTGGGGTCACGTCCCCACTGGTCGGCGATCAGGCCCGGCGCGAGAGCTCCCTCGCCGTAGGCCTCGATGGCGGGCAATTCGGTCCCGAACGCCTCGATCTGGCCCTGCTCGCCGGGCGCCTTGAGGTTCGAGCTGGCCGACTCCGCGCCCGGCAGCGTGCGAAGTCCGGCCTCGCCCTCGCCCTCTTGCCCGGGTTGACCGGGAATGACGGCTCCGGTGACGCGTACGCCGAGGTTGCCCCCGGTTCCGGGTTCGGGGCACAGCAGCACACTGGAGCGGATGGGCTCGGCGATGATCGTGCCCTCGATGGGATCGGTCGCGTTTGCACCGACCAATGACCCCGCTGCCACGATCGCGCCCATGATGACGGCCACGATCACCGGTGGCAGCCAGCCGATCACGCCTCCGCGACGCGAGCGTTGGGAAGCCTCCGGGCTGTCCGGGCTGTCCGGGCCGTGCGGGCTGTGCGGGCTGCCCGTCGATTCAGGGGTTGGGTCATCGGTCATGACCGCACCTGCCCTTCCTCGGCGTTCTTGCTCGCCTCGATGTCCGCGAGGTCCAAGAAGTGCGGGGTTTCGGGTGCATCGGGCCTATCCGGATCGTCAGGATCGGGGTCGAGGACTCGGCGCTCGGGCAAAGCGAGGATGACGAGGACGACCATCACGATCCCCTGAACGATCAACCAGCCGCGGCGCACGGTGTCGTCGAAGGACGCCACCGCGATCGATGTCGCTTGATCGGCCGGGACGACGAACGCCGACGACCAGTTCCACGGCTCCGGCAACGCCGCGGGGGCGAGAGGTTGCCCGTCGATGGACGCCTTCCACTGCGACGCGGCCGATGATCCGATCCACAGCACCCGCGATCCGGGTTCTACGTCAAAGGCCTCGGGCAGGACGGTGTTGAGATAGGGGTCGGTTCGGATGTCTCCCGGCTGGGCGAGATCCACCGCGGTCGGTAAGAAATCACCGGTACCGGTATCCACGTCGAGCACCTGGGCTCGCGACGTCACGCCGCTGATGCGCCAGAGCACCTCACCGTCGGCACTGGCCAGCCGGCGCAGACCCGGCTCGGAATCCAATGCCGGGACGATCGATCGAGAAGAGTTAGGCGTGAGCTTGACGTAGCGCACGCCGTAGGACCTCAACGCATCCACCTCACCGCCACCGCGTCCCGACGCGAGTGCGGCAACGAATTCATCGATGGGTTGCCATACATCCGCCGGCGGGGCCGTTTCGGCAGCTCCCAGGGTCAGGGCGGATCCGCCGAGAAGTGTGTAGCGGACTTCGCCTTGACCGCTGTCGGTGAGCACCAACGTCCGGGGAGCCTGAGCGCCGTTTGCCTCGGCAGCCACGAAGGCCGGCACATCCGTGCGGGGCGCTCGGACGAGGACATCGTCGGTGGCCGGAATCCACCATGCAGCGGCCGCGATGGGCGCGATGACAGCACCGATCACAGCGATTACGGCCACAGGTTGACCGAGCGTGAAGCTCTGGCCGGCGAATCGTTCACGCAGCCCCTCGACCGCGATCCCCGCCGCAGCGATCATCGCCAGCCCCAACACCAAGGTCATCGGGCCGGGCCACGGCGAGACGGGGAACAAGCCACCGGGGGGAAGGACGGTGATCGATGCCTGCAGCACTCCTACGGCCAGGGCGAGGAGGCCGAGAACCCACCAGGCGCCGACATGGGCGAGCGTGTCGCGCCTGAACAGCGCTAAGAACGCGGCGAAGAGCAAACCCGCGGTGACCCACAGCGGATTCATGCCCGGGCCGCCGGGATGGAGCAACAACACGTCAAGCGCCCGCAGATTCGGATCCACGATGCCGGGCACGTTCAGTCCCGGTTCTAAGAAGAACAACACAGGATTCGTCATCAGGTGCGCCGTCCACGGCATCAACACCAGGAGCGGCAGGAGGATTGCGATCGCGAAGCGCGCGATGATCCCCCACGCATCCGAGCCCAGGCGTCGTATGGCAGCGATCGAACCGGCGACGGCAACGATGAGTCCCACCGCCCACACGGCGGGCGTCGCAGCGAGGATGACGGACATCAGCAACGCGGTCCCCGCTGCCCGACGCATCGTTCCGCTTCTGCGGGCCAGTCGCACACCCGAGCGGATTGCGAAAGGCAACGCTACGGACGTGATGAGCGTTCCAACTCGACCTTGCTCCACCGCTCCGGTCATTGCCGGAAGCAGCGCGTAGGCAAGACCCATCCAGCCGCGAACCGCCTTGCTGGTGACCATTCCGCGGGATGCGAAGTAGGCACTCCATCCGGCGACGGGCGCGGCCAACAGAACCAAGAAGTTCATGGCCCAGTCGGCATTGCCGAACAGCGCAGTCGCGACCGAGGCGACGACGATCAAATAGGGCGCTGATGGCGTCTGCGATCCAGGTCCGACGTCGTGCCAGGCGCTGACGTAGGTCCCCCAGAGATCGCGCGCACCCTCGGGCACCGGGAGCAGTGCACCGCCCTGCAAAACACCCTCACCCCACCACAAAGTGCGCGTCGCAACGATTGCGATAACCAGTAGCACCAGCGTGGTCAGCACACTCGGCTTGAACAGGATGCGTCGGAAGAAGCCCGACGAATCGTCGGGCAGATAGGCCGCTCCTTCATCGATCGGCCCGGACTCCAGAGCGCTCAACGACGACGGCGCCGACGCCGAACTCGTCGTCAACAATCCGCCGATGGCCTCGCCGACCTCGCGAAGTTGGTCGACCGATGTCGGTCGAAGCGATCGAGTGACCGAGGCTGGCTCGGTACTCGTTCGTGCGATGAGCGACCGCGACCTCGCGATACGTCGGGGTCGAAGCGCGACCGATGCAACAGCCGCGATCTCATCGCGAGCAGCCCGTAGGTCTTTGCCGATCACGTATGAAATGGCGCGCAGCACGCTCCCGATGAGTAGTCGAAGCGCGACGAAGGGCGCACCCACCGCCGTGGCATGCGAGAGCAGGACGCGTACGGCGGCCTCTCGGTCGGCTCGATGGGAACGCTCGTTGGCATCGCGCACTTCTCGTCGGCCGTGGGCCGATGCTTCCCGGTGATGCAGGACCGCATCGGTGGCGATCAGAACCCGACCCCCGGCTCGATGCACGCGCCAGCACAGTTCGAGATCGTCTCGGTACAGGGGAAGGTTCGGGTCGAATCCGGACAACTCCTGCCATACGTCTTGACGGATGAGCATGCCGGCCGAGCTCACGGCCATCACATCGCGAACTCCATCGTGTTGCCCCTGATCGTGTTCGCGGCGCTCAAGACCGGTCACTCGCCGACCGTCGGCGTTGATGGTCACACCGACTTCGAGCAAAAGACGTCGGTCGTGCCACCCGAGGATCTTGGGGCCGAGGACCACGGCGGAAGGGTTGTTGTCGGCTGCATCGAGCAGGTGCTCAAGACATGAGGGGTCCGGTGCGCTGTCGTCGTGCAGCAGCCAGATCCACCGGACGACGTCGTCGGGCAGTTCGGGTTGACGGGCAAGTGCCGACTCCACACCCGCGTGCGCCGCGGCACCGAAGCCGCGGTCGGTATCGAGTTCGACCACTACGTCGGGACCCAAGGACTCCCTCAACAACTGCGCACTCGAATCCTGCGAGGCGCTATCGACGCCGACGATCGCATTCATCGGGCGGGTCTGTCGCCCGAGGGTGGTCAAGACGGCTGGAAGCCAGACTTCCCCGTCATGCGAGACCACGACGGTCGTCACGAAATGCTGACGCCGGGGCATGGGTGGTTCATCGGCGAAGTCGTCAGCGAAGGCATCCCACTGGGCGTCGTCGACGAATCCCACGGGGGCATCCGCCGAGTGGTCGACCGAGGGGTCTACCGGGGCCCCGTCCGCGGGCTCGCCCGGAGTGACGAGGGGGGAAGTGGACTCGCTCACCGGGTCAGGGTACGGCCCACACGGGTGGAACTAGACGGCGCGCTTCTTCAGGCGACGGCGCTCTCGCTCGGACAATCCACCCCAGATCCCAAAGCGCTCGTCATTTGCCAAGGCGTATTCCAGGCAGTCGTTGCGAACATCGCACGAAAGGCAGACCCTCTTGGCCTCACGCGTGCTACCGCCCTTTTCGGGGAAGAAAGCCTCGGGATCGGTCTGCGCGCACAGCGCCTGCTCTTGCCACGCGAGTTCCTCGACATCGGACAGCGGGAGCAGTGCGAGCTCCGCGATTGTTCCTCGGTCGGACACGCCGGACCCTCCTCGACCCGAGACTCGCGCTCGGATGAACGCGCTTACCGGTGTATTACAGGGGTGTAGTTCACTTTCGTCAAGCCGGATCAGCCAAAAAAGGCACTTTCTCGGCCGAAATTGACCGATTTGCCCTGTGTGATCGCACACACGTGCGATGAATCCCGCGCGCGCCGTGGACCGCGTCCCCCCAATGGGGGACGACCGTGGAGTGGTTGGATTCACGGGTGCAGATCACTGTCCTGGCAGGCGGAATCGGTGGAGCGCGCTTCATCCGCGGCCTTCGCCATCACCTAGACCAGGCCATCGCAGATGGCGCGATCACTGTCATCGGCAACACCGGCGACGACATCTGGATCCACGGATTGCGGGTGTGCCCGGATCTCGACACGGTCATGTACACCCTCGGTGACGGCATCGACCCCGAACGCGGTTGGGGGCGGCGGGACGAGACGTTCCACGCCAAAGAGGAACTTGAAGGCTACGGCGTCGAGCCAACCTGGTTCGGTCTCGGAGACCGCGACATAGGAACGCATCTGGTTCGAACCACGAGCCTGAACGCCGGCTTCCCCCTTTCGGATGTGACCGCCGCGCTGTGTGAGCGTTGGCAACCGGGTGTTCGCCTACTGCCCATGACCGATGATCGGGCAGAGACGCACGTCGTCGTCGACGATCCCGACGACCCCGGGACGCAGATCGCCATCCACTTCCAGGAATGGTGGATTCGATACCGCGCAACACTGCCAGCCCATCGATTCGTAATGGTCGGCATCGAGGAGGCAACTCCGGCACCGGGCGTGCTCGAGGCCATCGACGCAGCCGATGTGATCGTGCTGCCACCGAGTAACCCGATCGTCTCGATTGGCACGATCCTCGCCGTACCGGGAATCGCCGATGCGATTCGCTCGACAAGTGCTCCGGTAGTCGGTGTCAGCCCGATCATCTCGGGAGCGCCCGTGCGCGGCATGGCCGATGCCTGTCTTCAGGCGAGTGGGATAGCAACGACGGCAGCGGCTGTGGCCGCACACTACGGATCCCGTGCCACCGGTGGCCTGATCGACGGCTGGCTCGTCGATGAATCCGATGCCGATTGCGTCGGTGATATCCGAGAACGTGGTATTGCCTGCCGCGCAGTCCCACTTTTCATGACCGATCTCGATCGGACAGCGCAGATGGCCGAAGAAGCCCTTGACCTAGCGGCACAGGTGACGAGCACGCCGTGAGCGCTGGTTGAATGCCGTGCATGGATACCGAATCGGCCTTCACGTCCACGAATGAAGGCGACAACTGGGTGGCCGTCTCCCCCAAACTGGTCACCGCTCGCCGATTGGTCCTGGCCATCGCACTGGTGCCCATCACGGCCTTCGTCGTAGGCGTCCTGCTCTGGTCGGGCGCCGCGGCACTCTTCGCTGGTCTTGTCGCCGGTGTCGCGTTGGTGGGCTTCTTGTGGGCCTGGTGGTTGATCGGCCGCCGCGTGCGTTCCTACGCCTATTGCGAAAGGGGCGATGACCTACTTGTCTCCAGTGGCATCTTGTTTCGGCGCATGGTGATCGTGCCCTACGGCCGCATGCAACTCGTCGATGTCAAAGCCGGCCCCATCGATAGGGCGCTGGGCTTGACGACCGTCCAATTGCACACCGCAGCCGCCACCACCGATGCGGCGATACCGGGGCTCGAGCCGTCCATCGCCGCCGATCTGCGTGACCGACTCGCACGTCGAGGCGAAAGTCGATCGGCGGGACTGTGAACGAGGACTTCTCCCCCGCGCCAGGCAGTTCCATCGGTGACGATCTCGGTCTTGGACTCGCGATGCCCGGGAGCAGATTGATCGACGCCGAGGGCCACCGCAAGGTGCACCCGATCTCACCGTTGGTTCACGCAGCGGCCGTCTTTCCGGCTCTGGTCGGTGTCGCGTTCGCCACCGGTATCCAACGCGTGGGTTCCCTGGCTGAGGGGCTGGGCGGAATTCCCGGCCTGGGGTTCTTGCCCCCGATATTGACCGCGATCGTCGTCTTCGCCGTCATCGCACTGCTGTTGAGCATGGTGGTAGCGGCGTTCCAGTACTTGCAGTGGCGAGCGTTCAGCTTCTGGTTCGACGACGATGGAGACTTCCGGGTGCAATCAGGGGTTCTCCTTCGCCAACAACGACGCGTGCAACTCTCACGCATCCAAGCCGTTGACGTAACGCAGCCCTTCGCCGCCCGCCTGTTCTCGATGGCAGTCGTGGTGATCGAAGTCGCCGGTCAGGATGATTCGCGCGTTCGCCTGAAGTACCTCTCGCTCGCCGATGCTCGCGAGATACGGCGAGAGGTTCTGGCCCGTTCGGCTGGACTGTCGTCCACGACAGCCGAGGCGCCCCAGGATGTGGTCACCCGAGTTCCCGCCTCTCGCCTCGCGCTCTCGCTATGCCTTCGCGTGACCACCGCCGGCTTGTTCCTGGTCACCATCGTCATCATCGTGGTCAGTTACCTCACCGGTGGTTGGGGTGCCATCGGCGTAGCGCTCGTCACCGGCGGCGTTCCGCTGCTGATCGTCCTCGCCGAGTTCGTGCGCTACTACGGGTTCACCGTGGCGCAATCCCCCGACGGCCTGCGCCTGCGCTACGGACTCTTGCGAACCGAATCCCGAACCGTTCCGCCGGGTCGAGTCCAGGCCATCGAGTACGTCGAGCCGCTTTTGTGGCGACGAAAGGCGTGGGCGCGGGTGCTTGTCACGATCGCGGGCGTGGGAACGGAGTCGTCGGGATCCGGTAGCCAGCGGGGCGACACCGTATTGATTCCCGTCGCCGACATTCAGCAGGCACACGACATCGTGGCTCGCGTCCTACCCACCTTGAACACCGAGTCGCTCACGTGGGTTCCCGCCCCCACGCGTGCCCGACGTCGCAGCCCGATTCAGTGGAGGAACCTTGCCGTCGGGTGGGATGAAGACAGTTTCGCGATCCGACGCGGTCGCATTACTCGGCGACTAGCTGTTGTTCCGCATGCTCGTACGCAGTCGGTGCGATGGACGCAAGGGCCCTGGGAGCGCATGTTCGATCTGGCCTCGATGCACGTAGACACCACGCCCGGTCCCGTGTCGGTGTCCGGGCTCCATCTCGATGCCGTGGTGAGTCGTAACATCGCCAAACATCAGGCCGACGCGGCTCGACGCGGACGGCAAATCGACAACTCGATCCACTGGGCGGCCTCGTGAATAGCGTGAACAGCGTGATTGGCGCTGTGACCGTCGTACCAATTCAGATCGATCACTCCTTCGCTCCGGGCGATGACCTCGAATCGATTCTGCTGTCCGCTCTCACATCAGCACAGTGGCCCGACGGATCGACAGGGATTCGCACTGGTGACGTCGTCGTTGTGACAAGCAAGGTCATCGCGAAAGCCGAAGGCCGGATAGTCCAGGCCGCTTCCCGTGATGACGTCATCGACCAACAAACGCAGCGCGTCGTCGCAACCAAGCAGACTCCACGCGGCATCACCAAGATCGTCCAGACATCGCACGGCCTCGTTCTCGCCGCTGCCGGTGTGGACGCGAGCAACACCGATATCGGAACCGTCGTGCTCCTACCGGAGGACTCCGACGCATCGGCCCACCGACTCCGCGAATTCATCGCAGATCAGGCGGGCATGGACGTCGGAATCGTCGTTACCGACACGATGGGTCGTCCGTGGCGTCTGGGTGTCACTGACGTAGCGATCGGTGCCAGCGGGGTACGTGTTCTCGACGACTACACGGGACGAACGGACGTGTACGGCAACACCCTGGAGATGACGGTCGTAGCGATCGCGGACGAGATCGCCTCCGCGGTGGACCTCGCGGCGGGCAAACTCGGTGGCGCCCCCCTGGCTGTGGTTCGCGGGCTTGCCGAACACGTCGTTTCCGACGGCAATCCACGCGCGCGTGACATCGTCCGACCTCTCGAGGAGGACCTGTTCTGGATGGGAACCCACGAAGCGCTTGCCGAGGGAGCCCGCAGAGCTGTGTCCGGACGTCGCACCATCCGCGCATTCACCGACGAACGTGTCGACCCTGCAGCTATCGAACGCGCCGTCGAAGATGCGGTCCTGGCACCTGCGCCGCATCACAGTGAGCCGTTCGGTTTCATCATTCTCCGCGATGACGATGCCGACCAAAGCCTGCGCCGGACGGAGTTGCTCGATGCCATGCGCCGCGCATGGGAAGACGATCTGACCACCATCGATGGCAAACCTGACGACGAGGTCGAGCGTCGCGTGGCCCGCGGAAACATCCTTCGCACCGCACCGGTGGTGATCATTCCCTTCGTCGATCTGGACAAGGGAGCACACACCTATCCCGATGATCGACGCAATGCCGCCGAACGCGATCTGTTCATGGTGGCCGGTGGCGCATGCGTTGAGAACCTGCTGATTCGACTCGCCGCCGAGGGCCTGGGGTCCGCATGGATCTCATCGACCATTTTCGCGCCGGGAGTCGTGCGTGAGCAGTTCACACTCGGTGAGCGGGTCATCCCGCTGGGTGCGGTGGCCGTTGGTGTCCCCGCGCAGTCGGCTAAAGACCGCCCACCGCGGCGCGCGGATGACTACATCGTTGCGCTCGACTGACTCTCAGGCATCACTCGAGTGCCGAATAGCCAGATTCGGTATCTGAATACCCGGCCAGATGCGAGCGCCCTCGCGAAGTTCGTTGTGGGCGCCCACGATCGCACCATCGCCCACCACGACACGCTCGAGGACGCACGCTTCCCCGATCCGGGCTCCGGCGCCGATGATGCTGCCGCTCACGCGCGCACCGGAATCGATGATGGCACCGTCGAACAGAACGCAGCCATCCACCGATGCCCCATCGCCGATGACGACATCCCGACCGACACTGGTCCCCCCGCCGACGTGCGCCGTTGGCGACACCTGCGCTCCACGCAGCACCAGGGCCTCTCCCGTGTCGCCAACAGCAGGTGAAGGAGCGACGCCGCTCACGAGATCGCGACTGCCCTGAACAAACGCCAGTGGCGTGCCGAGATCGAGCCAGTAGCCACGGTCCACCACTCCCCGAACATTCGCCCCAGAAGACAGCAGGCCGGGGAACGTCTCCCGCTCCACCGAGACGACTCGACCCGCGGGAATCTGCTCGATGACCGATCGGGTAAAGACGTAGCAGCCGGCGTTGATGAGATCGGTCACGATCTCTTCGGCCGTCGAGGGCTTTTCCAAGAAGGCCTGAACTCGACCGTCGGCGTCGATGGGGACCAATCCGTAGGCGCGTGGATCTTCGACCGGCGTGAGATACAGGGTGACATCGCTCGAGGTCTCCACATGCGAACGCACCAAGCCGCCGATGTCCAGGCCACTGAGGACGTCGCCGTTGAAAATCAGGATCGGATCGTCGGGTCCAGATTCCAGGTGCGACAGCGCATGGCGGATCGCGCCACCGGTACCGAGCGGCTCCTCCTCCGTCGCGATCACCACCTCGATTCCAAGATCGGCGTCTTCGATGAACTCGGCGAAAACCTCTGCCCGGTAGCTGGTCGCCAGGACGATCCGCTCTACTCCCGCATCGCGGGCGCGGGTGATTTGGTGGACGGTGAACGGCACCCCGGCAACCGGCAACATCGGCTTAGGCGTGTTCACGGTCAAAGGTCGAAGACGGGTCCCTTGACCCCCGACGAGCAGCACGGCCTCGGTCATCGGGCAAGGGTGCC
>CAZVWA010000036.1:1812-12772 GCA_964631085.1 uncultured Rubrivirga sp. | reverse complement strand
TGATCGAGCGGTAGCGGTTGATGTCCGTCTTGGTCAGGTACTTCAGCAGCCGGCGCCGCTGACCCACGAGGATCAACAGTCCACGACGGCTGTGGTGGTCATGGGGGTGGGTCTTCAGGTGTTCGGTGAGCTGGGTGATGCGCTTGGTCAAAAGCGCGATCTGAACCTCGGGGCTACCGGTGTCGCCGGGGGTCGTCGCGTATTCGGCGATGATCTCGGCCTTGGTCTTGGCGTCGAGTGACATTCACATTCCTCTCGGGCGCGCCGGCGAACCGGCGATGGCCGCACCGTGCGGCCGGGTCACGAATCGCCGAGCGCCCGCTCAGCAACCGTCGGTGGGGAGGCTATCAGGGCGTCGGTTCCTGCTCGCCGAGCGCCCTCGCCGCAGCGATATCGGCCTGCATCTGGGTGATGAATGCCTCCTCGGATGCGAAAACCTCCTGGCCACGGAGCCGACGGGTAAAGCCCACCTCAATGCGGGTTCCGTAGAGGTCCAAATCGTCTCGATCCACAACGTGGGCCTCGATCCTTCGTTGCGTTCCGGCGTACTGCGGGTTATCCCCCACCGAAATCGCCGCCGTCATCCGCGGACACGAGCCCTCGAGCACCCGAACCCACCCCGCATAGACACCATCGACCGGTGCGGCTCGGTCCGCAGTGATGTCCACGTTGGCGGTGGGCACCCCGAGGGTGCGTCCCCGATGGTCTCCGTGGACCACCTCACCGCGGTAGGTGAACGGCCGACCCAGGACTTCCACCACCTGCGCGAGATCACCGTTGGCTAGGGCGTTGCGGACCCGGGTCGAGGAGTAGCGGTCGCCGTCACCCCGCAGATCTGCGTCCTGCACCGTGAATCCGAATTCTGATCCCAGGGCTCGAAGGGTATCGACATCGCCAGCGGCACGGTGACCGAATCGGAAGTTCCGACCCACGACAACCACTTTCGCCCCCACCTCGCCGACCACGAATGCTTCGACGAATTCCCGGGGGGATTGCTCGCTGAGCGCGCGCGTGAAGTCGACAACCACGACGTCATCGACCCCCGCATCGTGCAGGGCATCGATGCGATCATCGATCGACCCGAGCATTGCGGGCGCCTTCTCGGGATGGAGTACTCGCAAAGGATGCGGATCGAAGGTCATCGCCACGACGCGCCCTTCGCCTGCGACCGCGCGAGCCTGGGCGATTACCGCCTGGTGCCCTCGGTGGACACCATCGAAAACGCCGATGATCGCAACGCGCTTCTGCACGGGCGGCAGCCTATTCGTGACTCAGGCGGTGATCTGACCCCGAGTCGCACCTGACTCGACCCCGTGGCAGCACGGTGAGAGCCCCACAGTTCTCCCACAATCGTCTCCCGCGCACTACGGTCGTCCCGTGCGCAAATGGCTGCCGATCATGGTCCTGGGCCTCGCCCAATTCGTGATGGTCATCGATGGAACCGTCATGAACGTTTCCATCACCGCCGTCGTCAACGATCTCGGCACAACCGTGAGTTCGATGCAGCTCGCGATCGCGACCTTCACCCTCACCATGGCCGCATTGATGCTCGCCGGCGCCGGGATCGGTGCTCGGATTGGACGCCGGCGCGCCTTTGTCATCGGCACCATCATTTATGCGGCGGGATCACTCACCACTGCCCTGGCAACCGGCTTCGGCATGCTCTACATCGGTTGGTCGATCGTCGAGGGAATCGGCGCCGCGCTGGTTATTCCGGCGATCGCAGCACTCGCCGCCATCAACTACACCGGCCGCGACCGTGCAATCGCCTACGCTCTCCTCGGCGGTATCGCGGGCGCAGCCTCCGCCGCCGGTCCGTTGATCGGTGGCTGGGTCACTAGCTCCTTTAGTTGGCGTTGGGTGTTCGCCGCCGAGACCATCATGATCATCGTCGCGATCTTGCCGCTGGCCGGAAAGATCAAGGACCTTCCCGTTACCGCCAAGGCGGGACGCTTCGACTTTGCCGGAGTGGTGCTCTCCGCAGCATCCATGGGCATCGTCGTTCTCGCCCTTGTCTCGGCGAGCAGCTGGGGTTTCATCGAACCGATGAACCCGCCGTTCGAAGTCTTCGGCTTCTCCCCGACCATCCCGGTGGTTGTGGTCGGCCTGCTGGTCGGCTGGGCCTTCGTCTCCTGGGAACGAAAGGTCTCTGCATCCGGACGCGAGCCGCTGGTCGGGACGGACCTGCTGGGCATACCCACGCTCCGCGCGGGATTGGCCTCACAGCTGGTTCTCTACTTCATCATCTCCGGCTCGTTCTTCGTGCTCCCGCTCTATCTGCAGACCGTGTTGAACCTCGACGCACTCGATTCGGGGATCCGGATGCTGCCCATGTCGGTGGCGTTGTTCTTGATGGCCATCGCCGGTTCGCGCCTCGCGACGCGCTTCTCCCCGCGCGCCATGATCCGCAGCGGCATCGTCACCGCATGTGCGGGGCTGTTGCTGTTGATAGGTGCGATCACGCCCGAGGCCAGCGGTGGACTCTTCGCCCTCGCCATGGCCGTCATCGGCATCGGCGTTGGCCTGGCGATTTCGCAGATCGGAAACGTCAACCTTTCTGCTGCGGACGAATCACGCAGCAACGAGGTCGGTGGTCTTCAGGGGACGGCCCAAAACCTGGGCATGTCCCTGGGTGTCGCTCTCGCCGGCACTGCGGTCTTCATCGGGTTGGCAGCAACGTTCACTACCTCGGTGTCCAACAACGACGAGATCAACACCGCGCTTCAAGAAGGTGTCGTCGAGGCCACCGCTACGGGCGTCCAGGTCATTACGGTCCAAGAAGCGCAGCAACTTCTCGAGGATCAGGGCGTTCCGCAAGATCAGGCCGACGCCGTCGTCGATGACTACTCAGCGAGCAAGTTGCAGTCTCTGCGCGCCGGCCTAGGCATTGTCTTGATCATCGGACTGTTGGGCTTGCCTTTGACCAGAGGCCTTCCCCGGGAGACCATCACCAGTTAGGTCGAGGGCGAGTGGTGGCAGCACGGCGAGGTAGGTCCACGATTCACCGCTCGCATCGACGATGGCCACGAGGTCGTCACCCGGCCCGATGAGGGCAACGGCGGGTTCGCGCGGGAGTTCCACCGAGCACCGTCCACCGTTTCGAACTGTCACGACGGCCGGTGCATCGATCTCGACAACGGGCAGTTCCCGGCGCGCTAACTCCGCGGGGGAAATCAAGGACTCGACGCCCACTGAATCCAGATCGCCACAGGCATCCACACGCACACCGCCCGAACGGGTGCGACGCAGTTGGGTCAAGTGGCCACCAACGCCGAGCATCTGCCCGACGTCGCGGGCGAGCGCTCGGATGTAGGTGCCGGCCGAGCACTCCACTCGCACCCGAAGATCGATCCACTGCGGCCCACGCTCAATGCCCGCTATCTCGAAGGTCGAGATCGTGACCGTTCGGGTCGGTAGCACGACGTCCTCGCCCTCACGGACGCGTTGATAGGACCGCTTGCCATCGATCTTCACCGCACTCACCGAACTCGGACGCTGATCGATCGTTCCGGTGAGGGCAGCGACGGCATTGCGGATTGCGTCGTCGGTGACCGCCTCGATGTCTGATGCGCTTGCACGAGAAACCGTCTCGCCTTCGCGATCATCGGTGGTGGTCGAAGCCCCAAGCCGGATGGTCGCGGTGTACTCCTTGTCGTGGCCGCCGATTATCCCGAGCAAACGTGTCGTGGGTCCGACTCCCAGCACAAGCACCCCGGTGGCCATCGGGTCCAACGTTCCCGCGTGTCCGACGCGGCGAATACCGAGGGCGCGACGAACCCGTCCGACGACATCGTGGCTGGTCATCCCGGCAGGTTTGTCGAGGAAGAGCCCACCGACCACCGACGGGTCGTCGTTGGACCGACGCTTACGGCCTCCCACTCAATTGCCTACTGCTCGTCCTCTTCCCGGGGGTGCCGGTATGGATCGGCATCCCCGGCGTACGTGGCACCGACGGCTTGTTCGTGCACCTGCGCATCGGCCTCAGCGGCCTGCGCCAGGAGCTCCTCCACGTGCCGCGCATTCTCCGGAACCGCGTCGGGGATGAACTCGATCGACGGCGTGAACTTGATCCCGGTCTGCTTGCCGACTTCACTTCGGATCACTCCGGTGGCCGAGGCGAGCGCCGCGGCGCTGGCCTCCTGCTCCTCGACGTCGCCGTAGACGGTGTAGAAGATCGACGCTTCACGCAGATCTGGTGTCACTCGGACATCGGTGATCGTCACGAAGCCCAGGCGCGGATCCTTGATCCGCAACTCGAGCATGTCCGCGACGATATGCCGGATGCGGTCCGCCAATCGTCGCTGACGGGCGACGTTCGCCATCGTTCCTCCCGCGCTAGTTCTTCGTGTTGTCTTGCTGCGTCGGATCGAACTACGACGCGCGCGGCTTCTCGCGCATCTCGAACGTCTCGATGACGTCGTCGACCTTCACGTCCTGGTACGAGCCGAGATTGATACCGCACTCGTAGCCCTCGCGAACGTCGGTGACGTCGTCCTTGAACCGACGCAGGCCAGCGATCGTCAGGTTGTCCGCCACCACGGCACCGTCGCGGATCAAGCGCGCCTTGGCGTTGCGCTTAACCTCACCGGACTGCACAAGGCAGCCGGCGATCGTGCCGAACTTCGAGGACTTGAACACCTCGCGCACCTCTGCGGTACCGAGCTGTGCTTCCTCGAACTCCGGCTTGAGCATGCCCTTCAGCGCCGACTCGATCTCGTCGATCGCCTGGTAGATGACGCTGTAATAGCGCACGTCCACGCCTTCGGCCGACGCGAATTCCGCGACCTTGCCTTCGGGGCGGACGTTGAAGCCGAGGATGATCGCCTTCGATGCGCTCGCCAAGGTGACGTCGTTCTTCGTGATCGCTCCGACACCGCGGTGAATGACGCGAAGGTTGACATCGTCGCCGACATCGATCTTCATCAATGCGTCTTCCAATGCCTCAACCGAGCCGGAGACGTCGCCCTTGATGATGAGGGTGAGCTCTTGCACCTCGCCCTTTTCCAAGGACTCCAGGAAGTCCTCGAGCGAGCGCTTCACGCGACTCTTGGCCAGTTGCGCATTGCGCTCACGGGCCTGCCGGGTCTGCGCGATATGCCGCGCCGTGCGGTCTTCCTCGACCACCAAGAACGAGTCACCCGCACCGGGCACGGAGGTCAAACCGAGCACCTGAACCGGTGTGGATGGCCCAGCCTCCTCGACCGAGTTGCCGGTGTCGTCGAGCATCGCGCGAACGCGACCGAAGGCATCGCCTGCCACGATCGAATCGCCCTGGCGGAGCGTTCCGCGCTGGACCAGGACCGTCGCCACCGGGCCGCGGCCGCGGTCCAGGTGAGCCTCGATCGCCACACCCTGAGCGTTTTGGTGCGGGTTGGCAGTGAGTTCGAGGGCGGCATCGGCGGTGAGCAGCACGGCCTCGAGCAACTGCTCGATGCCCATGCCCTGGAGCGCCGAGACGTCGACGAACATGGTGTCGCCGCCGAAGTCCTCTGCCACGAGTCCGTACTCGGTCAGTTGGCTGCGCACCTTCGTCGGATCAGCGCCCTCCTTGTCGACCTTGTTCACCGCGACCACGATCGGTACCTGCGCGGCTTGCGCGTGATTGAGCGCCTCGATCGTCTGCGGCTTCACGCCGTCGTCGGCTGCCACCACCAAGATCGCAATGTCGGTGACCTCGGCACCTCGAGCACGCATGGCCGTGAAGGCTTCGTGACCGGGGGTGTCGATGATCGTCAGCGTGCGATCGCCCTCTGGCGTATGGGCAACCGCTTGGTAAGCGCCGATGTGCTGGGTGATGCCGCCGGCCTCACCGCTGACCACATTCGTCTTACGGATGGCATCGAGCAACTTGGTCTTACCGTGATCGACGTGGCCCATGACGGTGACCACGGGCGATCGCGGCTCGAGGTCTCCTGCCTCACCCTCGTCCTCGCCGAACTCCAGGTCGAAGGATTCGAGAAGTTCGCGGTCCTCGTCCTCGGGAGAGACGACCTGGACGTCGAAATTCAGTTCGGTGCCGAGCAACATCAATGTGTCGTCGTCGATCGACTGCGTGGCCGTGACCATCTCGCCCAGGCCGATCAACACCTTCACGAGGTCTGCGGGTGCTGCATCGATCTTCTCCGCGAAGTCGGTCAGCGACGCACCGCGCGGCAGGCGAACGGTCTCACCGGCGCCGCGGGGCAGCCGCACGCCACCGAGGGTCGGCGCCTCCATGTTGTCGAACTCTTGGCGCTTGGCCCGCTTGGACTTGCGACCGCGCGAGGGACGACCGCCGGGCTTGCCGAACGCACCCGCGGTGTTGCCACGGCCTCCGGTACGACCGAAGCCACCGCGACCGCCTCCGGGTCCGCCCGGTCCACCGGGACCACCGGGACCGCCAGGGCCACCCGGACCGCCAGGGCCACCCGGTCCACCGGGACCCCCGGGGCCGCGTCCACGTCCACCGAAGTCACCACGGCCACCGGGACCGCCGGGACCGCCGGGGCCGCGACCGGGACCACCCGGGCCACCCGGGCCGCCACGGCCTCGAGGTCCACCGGGTCCACCGGGTGCTCCGCCCGGCCTGCCGGGTCGTGCCGGCCGAGTGGGCATCGTGCCCGGGTTCGGTCGAGGCGCACCGGGCACCCCGGCGGTACGGCCCATTCCCGAGCCGGTACCGAAGGGGTTGTTGCCCGGACGCGGGCCACCCGGACGCGGGCCACCACCGCTGGTGCCGAAGGGGTTGTTGCCCGGACGCGGTGCCGGCTTGGCAGCCGGCGCCTCTGGCGTGGCCGATGCCGCGGGAGCCGCGGGAGCCTCTGGCGTGGCCGGCGGCGCTGCAGGTGTTGCTTCCGATTTCATAGTCGCCGGAGCAGCGGGCGCCTCGTCGGCGCCTACCTCGGCTTCGGCGGGCGCTGCTTCAGCCGCAGCGGCCTTCTTCGTGGTCTTCTTGGCCGCCTTCTTGGCGGTCTTCTTAGCCGGCGCCCCACCATCGGGGGCTGCGGGCATGGCATCGAGCAGTCGCCGGGCTACCGGCGGCTCGATGGTGGATGACGCAGAACGGACGAACTCGCCCATTTCCTGCAATTTGGCAAGGACGACCTTGCTTTCGACTCCGAGCTCTCTAGCTAGCTCGTAGACCCGAACCTTGGACACAATTCTCCTGTCTCGGTCCGGGCATCACCCCGGACGGTTAGATCGAACGCTGCATGTTCATGCTCGCGTGCTCATGGGGTGTTCATCTCCGAGCCACTCCTTCGTGGACGTCGTTGCTTGTTGAACTCTTACCGCTGTACGTGCCGACGGTACTCCCCCGCCCGGAGGATCTCGTCATGCACCTGCGAAATGTCGACACCGGCACCGGCGGGAAGTCGCAGCGCCCGGGCTAACGCCCGGCGTCGGTCAGCCTGCTCGATGCACTCCGGCCGGGGGTGGATGTTCGCTCCACGCCCAGCCTCGATCCGGCTTGTGTCCACCCGGCACCCAGCCTGGGCAGCGGGGTCGGCCACTAGTCGGATCAGCAGCGACACCGGCTCTCGGGCTCGGCACCCGATGCACATCCGGGTGGGCTCCCCCGAGGAACCAACGCTCAAGACTACTCGCCCGGCGACGCTTGCGGTGACGACGGCAGCGACGACGACGGCATGGGTGCCGACGAATTCGCCGGCGGCGTAACGGCACCACCCGCGCCTTGCGAGCCGTCCGAGCCCAAGCCACCGTCGGGACGGATATCGATGCGCCATCCGGTCAGCCGCGCGGCCAGCCGGGCGTTCTGGCCTTCACGGCCGATCGCCAGGGACAGCTGGTAGTCCGGGACCAGCACCCTGGCCGCCTTGGCCGCAGCGTCGACGATCTCCACCGAGGTGACCCGGGCCGGGGACAGCGCATGCGCGATCATCTCCGCGGGATCGTCACTGTGATCGACGATGTCGATCTTCTCCCCACTGAGTTCACTCATCACATGGCGCACCCGCTGGCCCTGCGGCCCGATGCACGATCCCTTGCCGTTGACGTCCGGTGAATTGGAGCGGACCGCGATCTTGGTGCGGTGACCGGCCTCGCGGGCGATCGCGGTGATGTCGACCGTGCCGTCGGTGATCTCCGGTACTTCGAGCGCGAACAGCGCCTTGACCAGGTTCGGGTGGGTGCGCGACAACGTCACGATCGGACCCTTGAATCCGCGACGCACTCCGGTGACGAGGGCCTTGAGGCGTTCCCCGTGTTCGTACACCTCTCCCGGTGATTGCTCCTCGGGGGGAAGGTTGGCTTCGATTTTGCCGAGATCGACGCGAACCATGCGGGGGTTGTGGGACTGCTGGATCACGCCGGAGACGAGGTCGCCTTCCTTGCCACTGAACTCGTTCATCGTGGCGTCGCCTTCGGCTTCGCGGAGACGCGACAGCAGAACCTGACGCGCGGTTGTCGCCGCGATGCGCCCGAAGCCCTCGGGGGTGTCGTCGAACTCTGCGATCACCTCGCCGTCGTCGTTGACTTCGGTTGCCCACACCGTCACGTGGCCGCTCTTGCGGTCCAGCTGCACCCGGGCGGTTTCCGAGGACCCCTCGGTGCGCTGGTAGGCCACGAGCAACGCCGCCTCGATCGTTTCGACTACCAGGTCCAAGGACAGGTCCTTTTCTCTGACCAGTCCTTTCAATGCATTGACGTCGATATCCATCAGCTGTCCTTCTTCCGATCGAACTCGACTTGAACAACGGCGTTGGCGACGCCGGAGAAGAGAATGTCCCGCGTCTGTCCGGATATCTCGACCTCCGCGGAATCGTCGTCGCTGGAGATGATCCGACCTGTCACGGAGGTTCCGTCTGTCATCTCGATCGAAACGAGCCGGTCGTTGGCCCGGCGCCAATGCCGGGGCTGCGTCAACGGCCGATCCACTCCCGGACTGGTCACTTCCAGCACGAAGGGCGAATCGTCGCTGTCCGGCTGCTCGTCGAGTGCGACGGAGATTGCGTGGGAGACCTCGGCGATCACATCGAGATCGACACCGCCGTCACCGTCGACGATCACGGTGACTTTGTTGCGACGTCCGACTTTGTCGACGGTGAGGTCTTCGAGGTCGAGGTTCGCGGCCGAGACGATCGGCACGGCGATGGCACGCACGGCGTCGACGGACATAGTCATGGCCCCTCCGTCCCTCGGGCGTGATCCAGTTGTCGGTGCGATTGTGACGATAAGTGTAACGCTCGGATGAGGCCCCGTGGGATCCTTACCGCGTGACTGCCCCAGGCGAAGGTTTCGAACGCACGGCCGGGATGTCGCGTCGCCGGGTGTTGCAAGGTGTACTGACGGTTCCGGCCTTGGGGGCAGCGGCAACGGCCCTGGCTGCCTGTGGCAGTGACGAACCCGCTCCGGAGGCCATCGAGATCGAACCCAGCGCACCCCCCGAGCCCGACGAGACCTTGGTGGAGGAACTCGCACTGATCGGCGCGTACGAAGGCACCATCGCCGTGCACAGCGAACTCCGCGGAACGCTCACCACCATCGCCGACCAGCACCGCGCTCACGCCCGCGAGCTCGGCGCCACCGAGGAAGATCTCGCAGCCATCGAGCCGATCCCACCCCAGGCCGCCAGCGCGAAGGACGCGGTCACGAATTTGATGAAGCGTGAGCGAAACGCCGCGCAGCAGCGCGCCCAGGCGGCCGAGCAATCCAGCGAACCCGAGCGCATCCGGGCGCTGACCTTCATCGCTGCATCGGAAAGTTCACACGTCCCCGAACTCAAGGACGTCCGGTCAGGGGTCAGCGCCTGATGACCTACACCGATGCGGCCGCCGTCAGCGCTATCGTGCGCGCCATCGAAGCCGAGCAGAACTACGTCTACGCCGTCGGCCTCGCAGGTGCGTTCCTCAAAGGAGCCGGGCGTCGGCGTGCCGCCAATCAATTGGCCGAGCATCGGGCCCGCATTCAGGCGAACTCAGTGCTCATCGATTCCTCGGCTGTCCCGGACACCCCGCCGGGATTCCAGCCGCCGACACCTATCACCAACGCCGCGTCCGCTCGTTCGGCGCTCGCATCACTGAACAACGCTCTCGTGGGCGCGTACGCCGATGTCGCGTCAACCACCGAGGGGACCGATCGATCCGAGGCCATAGCCCGTGCGCAGGCCTCCGCTCGCGATGCCATCACCTGGGGTGCGGCAAGCCAGGCGTTCCCGACCTAGTCACCAACCGATGATCAGGCGGACGATCAACACCGCCACGATGACCAAGAACACGATCCGCACGAACCCACTTCCGCGACGCAGGGCCATCCGCGCACCGATAACCGCACCGATCACGTTGAAGACAGCCATGACCAGGCCCACCTGCCACCAGATGTAGCCGCCGAATCCGAAGATGATGATCGCTGCGATGTTGGTGCCGAAGTTGACGATCTTGGCGGTCACCGAAGCGGACAGGAACGAGTAGCCGAGTAGTCCCACGAGCACGATCAGCAGGAAGGATCCGGTACCGGGCCCGAGCAGTCCGTCGTAGAAACCGATGACCGCGCCGGCCAGCGCCGCGATCACGACGTGACGCCGTCCGGCAAATCTCAGCCGGTCCTGCGAACCCATGGCCGGGCTGACCGCGACCCACACCCATGCGGCGATCAGCAGGGCGATGATCACCGGCCGAAAGACTTCCTCGGGCAAAGACGACGCCGTGGCAGCACCGGCGAGGGATCCAAGGAACGCCAAGCCGGCCATCGGCAGCGCCGCCCGCAGGTCCGGGCGGACCTTGCGTAGGTAGGTGCCCGTCGCCGCCGCGGTTCCGAAGACGCTCGCGACCTTGTTCGTTCCCAGCGCCTGCACTCCGGGTCCGGGCAGACCCAACAGCAGCGCCGGCACCTGCAAGAGCCCGCCGCCACCGGCAATGGCGTCCACCCAGCCAGCCACGAGCGCAGCGAGCGCCAGCCAGATCAGAACGTCGAGATCGACCACTGACTACGACCGAACAAGGGACACCAGGTGGTCGACGATGGC
>CAZVWA010000036.1:0-1712 GCA_964631085.1 uncultured Rubrivirga sp. | reverse complement strand
CGGGGCCAGATCAGTCCTTTGTCATCGTGATGCTGTTCGGCGATGGCGGCAACGGCGCGGGACACCCCGATGCCGTAGGAGCCCATCGCGACGGTGACGAGATCACCGGACTCGTCTTGGACCTGCAGGCCGAGGGCGTCGGCGTATTTGCGCCCGAGCTGGAAGATGTGGCCGATCTCGATACCGCGCGCTATCTCGACTGCAGCACCGCAGGACGGACACGCATCGCCGGCGCGGATCTCAGCGACATCGATCACGCCGTCGGCTTCGAAATCGCGGCCGTAGACGAGGTCGTAGACGTGACGGCCGGATTCGTTGGCTCCGGTGATCCACGCTGAACCGCGGGCGATACGCGGGTCGAGCAGGTACTCGATTCCGGAGGTTCCCTGCAGTCCCAACGCGCCGGGGCCGATGTAGCCCTTGACCAGTGCGGGGTTCGAAGCGAAGTCCTTTTCCTCGAATGCCCGGATCTCCGCCGGGTACACCGCGGCCTCGAGCCGACGCTCATCTACTTCCCGGTCGCCGGGTACTCCGATGGCCAGCGGGCTTTCGCTGCCATCGGCATGCACGCGCATCACGATCACGTTTTTCAACGTGTCCGATGCCGTCCATGCATCGCCGTCGGTTCGGGCGAGTTCAGGGCGCGAATTGGAGACGTCGACGAGAGTGTCGATGGTGGGCGTATCCGGGGTGTTCTCCACGTGCGCGGCACCCACCGCGACCGGCTGCTCAGCGGCGTGGGGCACCGAGATTGCTTCGACGTTCGCGGCGAAACCACACTCGGGGCAACGCACGAATGTGTCCTCACCTACCGGTGTCGGGGCCAGGAATTCTTCGCTCGCCGAACCTCCCATCGCCCCGGACATTGCCGAGACGATGACGTAGGACAGCGCAAGGCGGTCGAAAGTCGAGATGTAGGCATCGCGGTGCCGCTGGTATGACTGCTCGAGTCCGGCATCGTCTACGTCGAAGGAGTAGGAGTCCTTCATCACGAACTCGCGCCCGCGCAGGATGCCCGCGCGCGGACGCGCTTCGTCGCGGTACTTCGTTTGGATTTGGTAGATCACCAGCGGCAGGTCCTTGTACGAGGAGTACTCGCCCTTGACCATGAGGGTGAAGAGTTCCTCGTGCGTGGGTCCAAGGAGGTAATCCGATCCTCGCCTGTCTTGCAATCGGAACAGGTTGTCTCCGTATTCGGTCCATCGACCCGTGGCTTCGTACGGCTCCTTGGGAATCAGCGCCGGGAAGTGCACTTCCTGGAAGCCGGCGGCGTCCATTTCCTCGCGCACGATCCGCTCGACGTTGCGAAAAGTCTGATAGCCCAGGGGCAACCAGGAGAAGACGCCGGGCGCGATCCGGCGCACGTAACCCGCGCGCACCAGCAACTTGTGACTGGGCACCTCGGCATCGGCCGGGTCGTCGCGCAGAGTGCGCAACAGCAGCGTCGACATACGCAAGATCACGAAGGGGTCCTTCCCGAAGGCTCGGCCCGAGGATAGTTGTCAGAACAGCACGGTTGCGAAGTGCCCGTAGGGGCGAAAGCCCACCGATGCGTACGTGCGCAGTGCAGCGGTGTTGAAGGAGTTCACGTACAGCGAGACAACCGGGGCGATCGACAGCCGGGTCAGATGCACCACCGACGCCATGGCCGGCACGGACAGACCCTGACCGCGCAGTTCCGGAGCCACCCACACGCCCTGCACCTGACAGGC
>CAZVWA010000035.1:0-12900 GCA_964631085.1 uncultured Rubrivirga sp. | reverse complement strand
AGTTCGTGACCATTGAAGCCCTGCGTTTGCATTCACTCGAGATTCCGCTCGTGCGACCGTTCCGCACGAGTTTCGGTACGCAGAACGTCCGCGATGTGATGCTCGTCGAGGCGATTGACAGCGATGGCGTGCGCGGCTGGGGCGAGTGCGTCACTCTGGGCTGGCCCGGATACAACGCCGAGTACACGGCAGGGGCCGTTCGCTTAATCGAGGAGTACTTGGCACCCATCGTGCTTGGAAAGCAGTGGACACCCGAGGGTGTCCGTACCGCGCTCGAGGTGATCAGAGGTAACTACATCGCTCGTGCCTCGGTCGCAACAGCCGTGCTGGACATGTGGCTACGCCGCGAAGGCGTGTCACTCGGTGAGTACCTCGGCGCAGTGCGATCCGAAGTCGAATGCGGCGTGAGTGTGGGAATCCCGACATCGGAGACGATCGAGGAACTACTGGAAGAAGTCGGCACCTACGTCGACGCCGGCTACCGCCGCATCAAGTTGAAGATCGAGCCCGGCTGGGATCTCGATCCCGTGGCTGCCGTTCGCGAGCGCTGGCCTTCGATGCCGTTGCAGGTCGACGCCAACCAGGCGTACACGCGAGACCACGCGCAGCACCTCGCACGGTTGGACGAATTCGACCTGCTGCTCATCGAACAGCCACTCATCGAAGAGGACTGGTTGGGTCACCGGTTGATTGCAGAGGCCTGCACGACACCGATCTGCCTCGACGAGTCGATCCTGTCCGTGGAATCGGCGGAGTCGGCTATCGAGTTCGGGTCGGCATCGAATATCAACATCAAACCCGGAAGGGTCGGTGGGTTTTTGCAATCCAAGGAAATCCATGACCTGTGCTTGAGTCGAGGCATTCCGGTGTGGTGCGGCGGAATGTTGGAAACCGGTGTCGGTCGGGCTGCGAACGTCGCTCTCGCCGCGTTGCCAGGCTTCACGTTGCCGGGGGATACGAGTGCCTCGAACCGGTATTACGCCGAGGACATCACCGAACCGTTCGTTTTGCACGATGGTTTGCTGACGGTTCCGACGGGACCGGGTATCGGAGTCGATCCGATACCGGAGAACTTGACGTCAATGTCGGTGAACGTGGTGGAACTGACGTCCGACTAGTCGTCCTACGCGCTCACCTGGATCGTTACAACGCCGGAGATCCGTGAAATGGCGAGAGTTCGAACCTGTTCATCGTGATGGTCGTACGCGGTCAGTGATCCGCCACCCAGACGGATCGGATCGACGAGTAGCACGGCGGTGGAACCATCGGATTCCGCGTGGGAGAGGTGCACGGTTTCGTTGTGATCGATCGCGTACTTCAGACTCGCGACAACGGCAGAGCTATCCATCCGGGGGAGATCGGAAGCATCGGGGCGAGCGTCGACGAGTTCGCGAACCTCCTCGGCGCGCAGCACTCGCAACGTCTTCTCAACCGTCGCGGGTGTGGCGATTGAGCGTGGACGACGGGCGGGCGTCGGGGGAGTCGGAGCTAGACAATCCTTCGACACCTTGCTCGATGTTCGTGCCGCGTCGGTTATCGCGTACGCGACAGGCTGCGGTAGTTCCTTAGAGCTGACCTCGGTGAGGAAGTCGATCCACGTTTGTGGGTCGGAGTCGACCCCCAGGGCTCGCCGTATCGATGACTTGGAGATTCGCAGGACGTAGCCGTGGCCGCGGGACTCGACGTCTGCGATGTCCCGCAGCCGCCGACCGATGTGAGGGTCGAGGGGTCCGGGCGCCACGATGGTGTGGTCGGCCTGGACGAGGACGGTGTCGACTTCATCAACCAAGTGCCCGGCGATGGCTTTGGCAATCGACGCGGAGTCCGCGCCTTGCGCCACTTTTCGTCCGGCACTCGTAAGGAAACCGTCGGACACAACTCCCAGGAGTTCTGCTTCTTGCCACGTGGTGGTGATCATCGCCGTGCGCTTCTTTCCACTTCGGCGTGGCCAGCGGTAGTCGATGACGTCCATCACCGTGGAGAGATCGCAGGCTCCCGGGGTGTCGTCCAGTACCGCCAGGAGGTGACTGCGCCAGGTACCTGCAAACGCGTGCTCGTCCGTCACCAGCGGCTTGTCCGATGTCGTGCTCGCCCGGCTGCGCCACGTCTTGACCAACTGTGCCCACCGACGTGGCGCAGGCAGCAATCGCCACTCTTCGAATGCTTCGGTCGGCATCCAGCCGAGGTCGGAATCGGTTGCGCCCACCGCGATCAACCCGGCCGAGTGCGCGATGTCCAAAGAAGCTAAGACCTCGAACCGCTCGGCCCCAAGATGTTCGGCGAGGTTGTCCAGTGCCCGGGTGGACAGACCACCCGAGCGCAGAACAGCCCCCGGCTCGCGCCGCCAGATGTCCCCGGTCTCCTCGACGATCGAGATGACCGTTCGGGCTTGGGAGCCGGAGTGCGCATCGATGCGGGATTTATCGGCCGCGGTCGTTTTCGCCGCCGGACAATGTGGTGGAGGCCAGGTCGGAGTCGGTGCGTTGACAACCTGATCGCGCACGGCTGTCACGACGTGGGTCCGGTCGGAACCTCCCCACAACAGTGCGGCGGTCCACAGGTGCCGGACAGCAGACTCGACGTCGCGTTTGGCCTTCTTGTCGAGATTCGCTAGCACGTGGTTCACGATCTCTTTCTTCGTCGTCGGCTCGCTTGCGGTCAACTCGCAGGCCACCCGCAGCGTGAAGTGGTGCAGGACATCTACGTCGTCGAGGAAACGAGCGATGGAGGGACTCGTGGAGGCGCGGGTGGTCAACGCACGCATATCCGAAGGGATCGGGTGCACAAGGTCCGGGCGCGCGGTCAGCAGATCGGCGATTTGTTCATCGCTGCGGGAACGGAGGTCCTCGGCAAGGGTCCGAGGTTCGGTTGCACTCATCGTTCTATCGACGCACTTCCCGGCGGGCGCGCGATGAGCGCAGCAAGCCGATAATCACGACGGCCAGACCCACCCCCGTGAGCATGGATAGGAACCACCAGACACCGGGCAATTGGATGCCGGCGAACACCAACGGGGTCAGCGCTACGAGCGCGCAGACCAGGCCGATCACGGTGATAACTGCGCCGACGCGCAGCAGCCGGTCACCTTTCGGTGCGGAGGTGTGCATCCCTCTAGCCTCCCATGCCCCCCGGAAAGTGGTATCCACGAGGCCGTAGCATTGGCCGCCGAGCGCCAGGCGGGCGCGCAAGCCAAGGAGAATCAGGTGCCTACAGGGACCGTGAAGTGGTACGACTCCGAAAAGGGGTTCGGCTTCATCACTGCAGATGACGGCGAGGACGTCTTCGTGCACGTGTCGACGCTGCCCGACGGCGTCGCGGCACTGCGTCCGGGTACCAAGGTGGACTTCGGTGTAGTCGATGGGCGCCGCGGAAAGCAGGCCCTGTCGGTGGCGATTCTCGAAACGCCGTCGGTTGCCAAGGGTGTGCGCAAGCCCGCCGACGACATGGCAGTCATCGTCGAAGACGTCATCAAGTTGCTCGACGGCATGTCCGGGCAGTTGCGCCGCGGTCGCTACCCCTCGGACGACATGTCGCGCAAGGCCGCCGCCGTGCTGCGCGCGGTTGCCGACGATCTCGACGTCTGAGCTAGCTCGCCGGTTAAGGCCGTTGGAGTCTGAAAACCCAGATTCCCTTGGCCGAATCTCCACGTCCTGCCACGATCTGCAGAAGGACGCCTTCTGCCGGGATTTCTTGAAGATCGGGATAGGTGAATCGGTAGTAGGTCGTCTCCAGCGGGGTCGAGACCAGGCGCTGCTGGCCGATCACCGGGGACCATCCAGCGTCGGCGACCTTGGGGTCGACGCTGATGCCGATCGTCTCACCGGGAACCACGGGGATGGTTGCCACCGCATTTCCCGAACTGGCTTCGGTGATCACGTCCTGCGCGCAGTCGCCCGGCTCGAGGGCTTGCGATTCGAACGCCCAGCACACCGCTGGTCGGTACTCGGTGGTGGTGCCCGCGAACACCGAAACTCCGGGGGCGGGCTTCTCACAACCGGTCAAGACCAGTGCGCCCACCATCCCCAGGACGGACAGCAGGGCGAGACGGGAACGACGAACGGTGCGGGTGGGCATGGAGGCGAGGTTACCCCGCCTGTTCCCTGCGCACGTGGTGAGAGTGACCCACCGACTCCCGCATGCGCGCAGTGGGCGAGAATCTGCGTATGACGCCACCGGCAAGCACCACGACGACGCCCAAGGACGATGCCGTCCTGCGCGAAGCCGAGGGCATGGCGCACGACGCCGTGGTCGATGAGATGGGTGCCCGGCAAGTAGGTGGATACGTCGGCTTCTCGATGGATGCCGAACGCCTCGGGACCCACACCTTCGAGTGTGCTGACCCGGCATACGTCGGCTGGCACTGGGCCGTCACCGTTTCTCGTGCACCCCGGGCTAAGTCCGCGACCATCTGCGAAATCGTGCTGCTGCCGGGAATGAACTCACTGCTGGCGCCGGATTGGGTGCCGTGGAGCGATCGCATCCTTCCCGGAGATCTGGGCGTCGGTGACGTCCTCCCCACTCCGGCCGACGATGCTCGCCTGGCGCCCGGCTATTCGGGTAACGACGAAATCGACGCCATCATCGATCGCGATGAGCCGCGTGGCTGGACGGGCTGGGAAGCCGGCCTAGCGCGCCCCAGGGTGCTATCGACCGCCGGACGCGATCAGGCTGCCGACCGCTGGGACGGAGGCGAATTCGGTCCGACGGCTGCGATGGCGGATGCGGCACCTAAGTCGTGCGCGAGTTGCGGCTTCCTGATTTCCGTCGCGGGTCCGCTATCTCGTGCCTTCGGAGTCTGCTCCAATGAGTTCGCCCCGGCGGACGGGCGACTTGTGTCCCTGGCCTATGGATGCGGAGCGCACTCCGAGGTTGTCGAACCTGCTCCCGAGGACTAAGAAGTCCGCGACCGGGCCCGTCGGTTGAACAAGAACGCGAGGCCAATAAGGCCGCTGAGCGTGCCGACCGCAGCGACACCCCACCACCACACTCCGGAATCGGGTTGGTCGATGCCGTAGGCGATCGTCACGATCACCAGAGCTGCCGCCCACAGCACCGTCCCGACCGCGACCGCGGGAATAGCGGTCTCGTCGGCGGATTCTCCATCTTGATTCATCGGAGCCATTATGACGCGGTCGAGCGGAGATCAGATCGGCTGCGCCTAGGCTGATGTTCGTGGATCCACGCACCCGTCGCATCGTCACGCTCGTGGTGCTCGCAGTAGCCGTCGCAACGGTCTTCATTGCTGCTGCCTTGTCCGGATGACACGAATGCTTGCAGCGCATCCCCTGGTGCGAGTGGCGGGGGGCGGGCTCGCCACCGTCCTTGCGCTGCTCGTGACTTCGTCGGCGCATGCAACTGAAGATGCGTCATGGACCGAGGTGTGTCGATTTAACGATTCGCGGTTGACGGAAATCAGTGGCATGGCCCCCTCACTCATCCACGACGATGTCCTGTGGGTGCACAACGATTCATCTGACGATGCACGCTTGTATGGAATCAATACGCGCACTTGCGACACGGTCGCAGAAGTCGAGCTGCGAGGAGAACAGGCGCGTGACTTCGAGGCGATGGCCAGCGCTCGAGACGCTCGGGGCCGGGCCATGCTGTGGGTCGGTGACGTCGGCGATAACCGCGATTCCTGGCCGTTCGTCACCATCCATCGGCTGCGGGAACCGAAGAAGCTCGGTGACACATCACGCAAGGTGAAATCCTGGCGCTTCACCTATCCGGATAGACCACATAACGCCGAGACCCTCATGGTCGATGGCCGAAGCGTGTGGGTTGCCACCTGGCAACTGGCCAACGGTGGTCTCTACGCGGTACCACTCGAGCGCGACATCGGTGTGGCGGAGCGGATCGCAGACGTGGGGGCCCTCGTGACGGATGGGGCGATCGATCCAACGGGCAGGGCCTTCGTGCTGCGCGACTACCTCGATGTTCACATCTACCGGGGACTGCCGCCGGGCCAACGGGTGGCCACACTGCCGTTGCCGGTTCAGCAGCAGGGCGAAGCGATCACGTGGACACCTGACGGCCGAGGGCTATTCACCGCGAGTGAAGGAGACGATCGGCTCTTGCGCTTCAACCTGCCGTGGTGGGTGGTGGCTGCGCTGCGCCCACCGGATCATCTGGTTGACCGCTAGCTGGTGATCGGTTCATTCGAGCGAACCGGCTTGGCGAGGATCAGCACGAGAGCCGTCACCAGGAGGGCCGGCACGATCAGGAAAGCCGAATGGAACCCAATCGAGTCTGACATCGCTCCCAGAATGAACGGCGCGATGCCGCTTGCCGCCCCGGCCGCAACGGATGAGAGGCCGGAGGCGCGATCGATGAGCCCACCCGAACTCGCTACCGCCCGAGAAACACCGATAGGCCAATGGACGGCGATACCGAGGCCGACCACGAAGAGTGCTCCCAGGATCGCCCACGGGCTCGTTGACATCCAGGCCACGAAGAAGGCGGCTAGCGCAATGAGAATCGACGTGATCAAGAGTCGGTCGACGCTCCAACTCTGCGCGAGTCGGCTGCCGAACAATCGACCGAGGAACATTCCGCCGGTAACAGCGGCGAGCGATGCGGCGGCCGCAGCGGGCCCGAGCCCGGCCCGCTCGCGAAGGAGGTCAGCGCTCCACAACGTCAGCGTGAACTCGGTCGCCAGCAGGAGCGCCACCACGGTGAGCGCCCACCAGAACCTCCGCGGCATTTGGACTCGGCCGGTGCCGGCTGGATGAGTAGCGGTTGGAGACTCTGCCCGCTCGACTCGGGGAGTGTGCTCTTGACGGCTGCGCAGTATTTCGGAGAGCAGGAGCGCGACGATGAGCGCCCAGAGTCCCGTCCGCCAACCCAGGGCGATAGCGGTGGTGATACCGATGACGAGTGGCACCACGAATCCGAACAGCGCGGCGAGTGCGTTTGCCTGTGTGAGTGCGGCCGGACCGGCGCTGCCCTGATAGTCAAGGATGAACGCGTTCGCTGTTGCGATGAGTGAGACCCCTCCGCAAGCCACGAGTGCCGTGCCGATCAAACTCGCGGTCAGTCCGAACGGTGCGGTGTATACGGCGATACCGATGCTCATCACGATGATCGCGTAGCGAATGACCAGGCCGCGGCCCCAGCGCTCTATGAGTCGAGGGATGAGCAGTCCGGTGAGGACGTTGGCAGTTGCGAAGACGACGGCATGAAGTGATGCGACCGTTCGTGATGTCCCCTGCTCGTCACGCAAGAGTGCCTGCGTTGCACCGAACCCGTAGAGGAAGAACGCGAACAGCGAAACTTGAACGTAGGTGATCCAGGTGATGCGATCGAGAACCGGTCGACGCCCGAGATCGGGCGACGACGTCGTCACGCCAGTTGCGAGATGACGTAGTCCAGGCAGCCGGTCAGCGCTCGGACGTCATCGGGCTCCACGGCAGGGAACACGGCGATACGCAGTTGGTTTCGGCCAAGCTTGCGGTAGGGCTCGGTGTCCACGATGCCGTTCGCGCGCAGCGCGCTCGTGATGGCGGTGGCGTCGATGGAATCGTCGATGTCGATCGTCGCGACTACGGCCGACCGCTGCAGTGGGTCCGCGACGAACGGCGTGGCAACACTCGTCTTCTCTGCCCACTCGTACAGCACGCCGGAGGACTCTGCGGTCCGCGCGGTGCACCAGTCCAGGCCACCGTTCCCATTGAACCAATCCACCTGCTCGGCCATCATGAAGATCGTTGCAAGTGCCGGTGTGTTGTAGGTCTGGTCCTTCCGCGAGTTATCGACCGCGGTCTCGAGATCCAAGAAGTCCGGAATCCAACGTCCCGATGCCTTGATACGCGCAGAACGCTCGAGCGCTGCTGGTGACATGAGGGCGATCCACAGCCCTCCATCGGACCCGAATGACTTCTGCGGCGCGAAGTAGTAGGTGTCGAACTGCGAGGCGTCCACGGCGAGGCCGCCTGCTCCCGAGGTTGCGTCGATGAGCATGAGTGCCCCTGCGTCGGCACCATCAACCCGTTGAGGGGTCACCGCGACACCGGTCGAAGTTTCGTTGTGGGGTGAGCAGTAGGCGTCGATTCCGGCCTCGGCGGCGAACGCCGGAGCAGATCCCGGATCCGCGGTGATGATCGTGGGATCACCCAGGTGCGGGGCCTTCTTGGCGCCGGAGGCGAATTTCGCGCCGAACTCACCGAAGGACAGGAACTGAGCACGATCCTCGATCAGACCGAAGTTCGCGACATCCCAGAAAGCCGTGGAGCCACCGTTGCCCAGGACGACCTCGTAGCCCTCGGGCAGGGAGAACAGGTCACGCAGGCCCGCGCGTAGGCGTCCCACCTCGGATTTGACCGCCTTTTGGCGGTGTGAAGTGCCCAGGTAGGACTGCCATACGCCAGCGAGAGCATCGACCTGGGCTTTGCGCACCTTAGAGGGTCCGGCACCGAAGCGTCCGTCGGCGGGCAGCATGTCGGCGGGGATACGGATGTCCTGAGACACGGGTTCATCACTCCTGAGATCGGGAAAGGAATCCCGAGTATTCCTCGTCGCCTCCTAGGAGTTGTCGTCGGGGACCAGCCAAGAGGGACGGACCATGACCGGGTCCCAACCCTCGACCTGGTCAGGCCTGCGGGGCTTGGGTCCGACGTAGCGAGCAGAGGGCCGGATGAGTCGGCCCGTGCGCTTTTGCTCCAGGATGTGTGCGCTCCATCCGGCGATGCGCGCGCAGGTGAACATGGAGGTGAACATCTGCGGGGGCACCTCGGCGAAGTCCAGAATCACGGCGGACCAGAACTCGACGTTCGTCTGCAACGGCCGGTCCGGACGACGATCTCGCAGTTGGGTGAGCGCTTCTTGCTCGAGAGCAGCGGCCACCTCGTAGCGCGGGGCGTTGAGTTGCTTGGCTACATCCCGAAGGATTCGAGCCCGGGGATCCTCGGCACGGTAGACACGATGACCGAAGCCCATGACTCGTTTGTCGGCATCCAAGGTTTGCCGCACGACGGCAGCAGGGTCGTCGGTTTCTTCTGCAGCATCGATCATCGACAGCACGCGCGCTGGTGCGCCACCGTGTAAAGGCCCACTCATGGTGCCGATAGCACCTGAAATGGCTGCAGCGACGTCCGCGCCGGTGGATGCGCTGACGCGAGCGGTGAGAGTCGATGAATTCAAGCCATGTTCGGCGGCAACCACGAAGTACGAGTCGATGGCTTCGACGTGTCGTGGATCGGGCTCGCCGCGCCAGCGGATCATGAAGCGCTCGACCACTGTGTTCGCCTGATCGATCTCGGCCTGCGGAACCATCGGTTGTCCGAGGCCGCGAGCGGACTGTGCGACGAAGGACAGTGCCATAACCGAGACGTGCGCGAGGTTCTCGCGGGCGGTGGCGTCGTCGATGTCCAGGATCGGCTGCAAACCCCACGCCGGTGCCAGCATCGCGATCGCCGATTGAACATCGACGCGAACGTCGCCAGAGTGGATCGGGATGGGGAACGGTTCGGCTGGCGGGATGCCGGGGTTGAACTCACCATCGACAAGCAATCCCCAGACATTGCCGAAGGAGACCCGGCCGACTAGGTCCGCGACGTCCACACCGCGGTAGCGCAGTGCGCCCCCCTCGCGATCAGGCTCGGCGATTTGCGTTTCGAAGGCGACCACGCCCTCGAGTCCTGGCACGAATTCCGGCATTACTTCCTCCAGTATCGAGGTGACCATTCAACACCTCCGAATCCATGATGGGATGCCGGTATGCAAACTCCGGCGAATCCACCCCTGGATCCAGCGGCAATGCGGGTTTCCTACGCCGAAGGAACCCTTGAGGCCTCTGATCTCGCGGACACACCGCTCGAGCAGTTCCACGACTGGTTCATAACGGCAACCCAGGACGATCGAATCGTCGAGCCCAACGCAATGGTCATCGCCACCGCGGACGCGTTTGGTGTGCCGAGCTCTCGGACGGTGTTGCTTAAGGGAGTCGACGAGCGCGGGTTCACGTTCTTCACCAACCTCCGATCGCAGAAGTCGCGCGAGCTACAAGCCAATCCGAATGTCTCGGCAACGTTTCCCTGGTACGCGCTGCATCGGCAGGTGGTGGTGTGTGGTGTGGCCGAAGAGATCTCGCGCGAGGAAACACTTGCGTATTTTCGATCCCGTCCTCACGAGTCCCAACTTGGTGCGTGGGCGAGCGAGCAATCGACGGTGATCGACTCCCGGGACATTCTTGATGACACGTGGGCGTCGTTGCATGATCAGTACCCACCGGGAAGCGAGGTTCCACTGCCCGAACAGTGGGGTGGATGGTTGATTCGACCCACCAGTATCGAGTTCTGGCAGGGCCGCCCGTCACGTCTTCATGACAGGTTGCGGTTCCGAGGTGGTGGTGTGCTCACCGAGTCAGCTTCGTGGACGGTGGAGCGGGTATCCCCGTGAGTGGCTAGTTGGTGCGTCGACGGACTTCGTTGGCGACCGCGATGGTGACGAGCTCGTCCATCGTTATGTCTGAGTCCTTCGTCACCTGACGCATCTGCTTGCGCAACTTCTTGGGAATACGCGCTTCAATCGTGACCTTTTTGCCCTCGAGGACTGAATCGCCGGTACTGGCTGGAGCCACGTGGGTGGTCGGGTGAACGTCGGCATCTGCGGCTTTTCGTAGGGCCGGCCGAGGAGTGGGATCGAAAGGTGGGGTCATCGGATTCCTCCTGGAAAGAGTCGATCGAGAAGCGAGTCGAACAGGTCGGAAAGTTCGCGCCCTGCGGGTGAGTCCCACGCATGGATCGGCATACCGGCGCCTTCGGCCTGCGCGATGGCGTTGCGCTCGGGGATTTCGATGTCGCTGACCTGACGATCGAATACGTCGCGCAGTTCGGCCGCGCGGTTGCGATGTTCGGCCACGGTGGCGCGCATGCGGTTCAACACGATGGTGGGTGGCTGCAACGTTCGGTTGCTGGAGTCGCGCACGAGGTCGATCGCCTCCACCGCCTGCTGGGCTCCGCGAAGAGCGAAGTACCCGGGCTCGGTGACGACGAGGGCTTGGGATGCTGCGTGCAGTGCGTTCCGACTCATCTCACCTAAGGACGGCGGGCAGTCGACCACGACGAGGTCGTAGCGGTGTCCAACTCCGCCAAGGATCGTCCGGAGACGCTGTTCGGATCCGGGTGCGGCCTCTGCGACTCGGTGCTCGACGGCGGGTTCGGATGGCAGGACGTCGGTTCCCCTGCCCCACGTGCTCGGCACGATCGCTTCTGCGGCGACCCCGGGCCGGCCGTCGGCAAGCGCATCGCCCACAGTCAGGGCTGGGTCGAGGATGCCAACCCCCATCGAGGCGTTGGCCTGTGGATCGAGATCCACCACAAGGGTGCGCCAGTGTCGGTTCCATGCAGCACTCGCTAGGCCCAGGGCGACGGTGGTCTTCCCGACCCCGCCCTTCATAGACAGCACTGCGACGGTGGGCACGAGGGAACCCTACGTGTCCACGGTGAACAGCTGAATCAGTCCGTGTCGAGAGCAGCCACGTAGAAGCCGTAGCCGTAGTGGTCCCGGTACGTGCGGAAGAGTTCAATCTCCCGGCTCTCGCCTTCGACGATCTCCGAGGCGATCGAGTTGCCTTCGTGGCGTGCGAGGAAATCGTCTAGGCGTTGCTCCATGGGTTGGTAGTAATGCTCCTCCCACCCGGACTCGGACAAGACGAAGTACCCGCGAAGTGACAGGCCGTTTTCCTGCAGGATGGCGATCTTCGCGGCGGCAGTGTCGATCTCCGGGTACTCCCCGCTCCAGTGGTCCTGGATCTCGGCGGGTCGGTTCGAGGTGAGCCAGGTGATCTCCGAGATAGCCACGACGCCTCCTGGGCGCAGAAGCCGCTTCCACGCGGCTACCGCCGCGGCGAAGCCCATGTTGTAAGAGGCACCCTCGGACCAGACAACGTCAAAGGCCGCATCGGGAAACGGAAGGTCGGTCATGTCGGCTTTGACCGTGGTGATCCGGTCGGAGAGTCCAAGGGCGGACGCCCGCTGTTCCAGGCGCGCAAGAAACTGCGGGAATAGATCGACCGCGGTGACGGTCGCGTTGAAGTCCCGGGCCAGTGCGATAGCCGATGCGCCTGTACCGCATCCGATATCGATGATGTTCCATTCGCCGGCATCGAGTCCAGCCAACCGGGCGGCGAACTGAAAGTCTGCAGGAGACCCCGGCCCTTGTCGCTCGGCATCGACGTGGAAGTCGATAAGGAGTTCGAGTTCGTCCACGGGCCTTGTTACCCCTTCTTGATTGCTGCGAAGTCCGCGAGCGCGACTTCGCGTTCGGCCTTGTGATCGACGATCGGTTCCGGGTAGCCCTGGTCGTAGCCGCCGAGGACATCCCAGGGTTCGTGTGCGGCTTTGCCCGGTAGATGGCGCAGTTCGGGGATGTAGGTGCGGACGTAGTCACCATTCGGATCGAACTTTAAGCCCTGCGAGATCGGGTTGAAGACCCGATAGAACGGCGATGCATCCGTGCCGCAGCCGGCAGTCCACTGCCAGCCGTGCGTATTGCTGGCGACATCGCCGTCGCGCAACCAACGCATGAATTCCGTAGCGCCCTTTTGCCAGGGTTGGTGCAGGTCCTTGACCAGGAAGCTCGCGACCACCATGCGAACGCGGTTGTGCATCCAGCCTTCGGCCCGCAGTTGTCGCATGCCCGCATCGACGAACGGGAAACCGGTCCGGCCTTCGGCCCACGCGGCAAAGGCGTCGTCGTCGTTTGTCCAACGCATCATCGAGTCGTATCTCGAATCCAAGGACGCGCGGATGGAATCCGGTTGCTGGTGCAACACGTCCGCGTAGAACTCGCGCCAACAGATCTCACGGCGGAATCCGTCGTCACGATCACTCAACTCGGCGAGGATTGAACGCGGATGGATCTCCCCGTACTTCAGGTGGTGACTCATCGCGCTCGTGCCAT
>CAZVWA010000034.1:0-13128 GCA_964631085.1 uncultured Rubrivirga sp. | reverse complement strand
GCGATGGCGCGCGGCGGCATGTACGACCAACTCGGTGGCGGGTTTGCGCGCTATTCGGTCGACGATCGTTGGATCGTCCCGCACTTCGAGAAGATGCTGTACGACAACGCTCTGTTGTTGCGCGTCTATGCGCACTGGTGGCGCCTGACCGGTTCGGCTCTCGCGGAGCGGGTGGTCCGGGAGACTGCGGAGTTCTTAATCCGCGATCTGCGAACGCCCGAGGGTGGCTTTGCCGCAGCGCTGGACGCGGACAGTGAAGGTGTCGAGGGCAAGTTCTACGCCTGGACCCCCCAGCAGCTGATCGAAGTTCTCGGACCCGACGATGGTGCGTGGGCGGCCGACCTCTTCGCGGTGTCGCATGAGGGTTCATTCGAACACGGAACATCCACGCTGCGGCTTTTGGAAGATCCCGGCGATGTCGAGCGTTGGGCGTTGGTAAGAGATCGGCTCTGGAACTCGCGTGAGAGTCGGGTGCACCCCGGTCGGGACGACAAGATCGTCGCCTCCTGGAACGGACTCGCCATCGCGGCTCTCGCTGATGCCGGTCAACTGTTCGGTGAATCGGCGTGGGTTGAAGCAGCTGCCGAGGCTGCGGATCTGCTCATCGCGGTGCACCTTGGAGCCAGCGACGACGACCGTTTGTGCCGGACATCGCGTGACGGCTTGGCAGGAAACAACCTCGGCGTGCTCGACGACTACGGCAGCGTCGCCGAAGGTTTGCTGGTGCTCGCGCAGGTCACCGGCGAAATCGCGTGGCAACAGTTCGCCGGCATCCTGCTCGACATCGCACTCCAGCATTTCTCTGACGGTGATGGCGGCTTCTTCGACACCGCCGACGACGCCCCCGGTCTCGTGCGTCGTCCGAAGGATCCGGCAGACAACGCCGAGCCGTCGGGTTGGTTCGCGGTGACCAACGCGCTTGTTACCTACGCAGCTTTGACGGGCTCGGTCGAACACCGGGTCGCGGCGGAGAACGCACTCGGCATCGTGAGCGCGCTCGCCGAACGCGCACCCCGCGCCGTGGGGTGGGGACTGGTCGCGGCGTCGTCGTTGATCGTCGGACCGCTGGAGATAGCCATCGTCGAGGACGAATCGAACCCAGGTCGAGATCTCATCAACACGGCCTTTGCCGGCAACTCTCCGGGTGCCGTGGTCGCCTGGGGTTCGGTGGGAGACGACGACCAACCGCTGCTTCGCGACCGCCCACTCATCGACGGACATGCCGCCGCGTACGTGTGTCGGGGATTCGTGTGCGACGCACCTGTGACGGATGTGACCGAACTGGCGGCGAAAGTGCAGGCGCGTAGTGCATCCTTCTAGCCACCCGAGGGGAGTAGCCTGAGCGGGCGGTCTTCGGGGGCTGCAGAAGGGGAGTACTCGTGGGTTGGTCGGATCTCGTATACGGCGTATACGAGCGACGCCTGCAGGCGCAACTCAAGGACGCTGTCGAGCGGGAACGGACTCCCAAGCACGTCGGCGTCATTTTGGACGGCAACCGCCGCTGGGCTACTGCGCAGGGTTCGTCGTCGTCGGTCGGCCATGCCGCCGGAGCCGCCAAGATCGTGGACTTCCTCGGTTGGTGTGATGACGCCGGAGTGGAAGTGGTCACCTTGTGGCTGCTGTCCACCGACAACCTCACTCGACCGCAGCCCGAACTCGAAGCGCTGATGGGCATCATCGAGGACACGGTGAACGGACTCGTCGGTCAAGGTCGCTGGCGCTTGCATCCGGTCGGCGCGCTGGATCTGCTGCCCGACCACACCGCGCGGGTTCTGAAGGAAGCCGAAGAAGCAACAGCGGGAATCGATGGATCTTTGGTGAACGTGGCCGTTGGTTACGGCGGTCGACGCGAAGTGGTGGACGCCGTGCGCTCGCTGCTGCAAGAGCACGCTGATCAGGGCACCACTCTGGATGAACTCGCCCAGGTGGTGGACGTCGAGCACATCGCCGATCACCTTTACACCAAGGGTCAGCCCGATCCGGATCTAGTGATCCGCACCTCGGGTGAACAGCGCCTTTCTGGCTTCTTGATGTGGCAAAGCGCGCACTCGGAGTTCTACTTCTGCGAGGCGTTTTGGCCGGACTTCCGTCGCGTTGATTTCCTCCGCGCACTTCGTGCGTTCGCAGAACGGCAACGACGTTTCGGCGCATGAGTAGCTCGAGTACCCCCCAGCCCATCGGGCCGGACGCCGACGTCGCACGACGCGTAGATCCCAACGCCAAGCCGTTGTTCCAACGCCCGCTGCTCGTCATCTTGGTGCTCGCGGGAGTGGGCGGCATGCTGGACGCCGATGATTACCTGACGTACGGGGTCTTCACCGCCAACCAGGCCGGCAACATGGTGTTGCTGTGGATCAAGCTTCTTGAAGCGCCCGGAGTTGCGTTGTTGTCCCTGAGTTCCATGGTGGGGTGCGCCGTCGGCATTTCCTCCGTTGTCATGATCCGCAGCCTGAAATGGTGGCCGATCGGTGATCGTGGCTCGCGTCTTTTGCTCTTCACCGCAGCGGCCGTCCTTGCCGTGACATCCCTCGTGGGCGGGCGGGTGTTCGATCCGCGAGCGGAGATTTCTGCCCAGAACCTGGAACTTGGAAGTGCGGACTGGTGGGGCGCGATGGTGTCCATATCGCTATCGGCGTTCTCACTAGGGCTGCTCGCCACGATCTTCGTGTGGGCGGGAGCGCACAAGACCGCCGTCATCGCCGCAACGGGGCCCTACCTCGACGCGGCGCGGTACGCCGCGGCCAGCGCCCGCTACAAGGTGCCCGAATACAAGACCAAGTGGCGGACGTTGATCGCCTTCCCGGTGGCCTGGAGCATCGGCGCGATGATCGTCGGCCTCTCCTCCCTCGACCGGCCGGTCATCACGCTCATCGCCGTCGCGATCATCACCACGACGGGCATCCTGGCGCGGCGTGTCGAGACCGGGAACCCCCCAACAGCCCCCTAGCGTTTTGGTTGCGGATCGGGTCCGCCGGTTCGAGTCCGGCTAGGAGACTGTGTGCAGCAGATCGCCAGGAGGACATACGTCCTCGACACCTCTGTCCTTCTGTCCGACCCCCGAGCCCTGGTGCGTTTCGACGAGCACGATGTGGTCGTCCCCGTCGTGGTCGTCACCGAATTAGAGGCCAAACGCAGCCACCCAGAACTCGGCTACTTCGCGCGTCAGGCGCTGCGCCTGATGGACGAACTCCGGATGAATCACGGACGACTCGACGAACCCATCCCCGTCGGCGATGCGGGTGGGACGTTGCGCGTGGAGTTGAACCACACCGACGTCGAATCACTTCCCTCGGGGCTGCGCCTCGGTGACAACGACACCCGCATCCTCGCGGTTGCGCGCAACCTTGCCAATGATGGTGCGGACGTGGTGCTCGTCAGCAAAGACCTACCGATGCGTGTCAAGGCATCATCGGTCGGACTCACGGCCGAGGAGTACCGAGCCGAGCTCGCCATCGAATCCGGCTACACCGGAATCTCGGAGATGGAAGTTCCCGGCGATGATCTTGATCGACTTTTCGAAGACGGAGTCATCGACCTCGACGAAGCCCGGGATCTGCCATGCCATTGCGGGCTCGTCTTGCTCTCCGATCGCGGTAGCGGACTCGCCCGGGTGACGGCGGACAAGCGTGTTCGTCTGGTCCGCGGAGACCGCGAGGCGTTTGGGATCCGCGGTCGCAGTGCCGAGCAGCGGATCGCGCTGGATCTGCTGATGGATCCCGACGTTGGCATAGTTTCGCTCGGTGGCCGCGCCGGAACGGGCAAGAGCGCTCTGGCATTGTGCGCGGGACTGGAGTCTGTGCTCGAACGCCGCCAACACCGCAAGGTCATCGTCTTTCGGCCGTTGTACGCCGTGGGTGGGCAAGACTTGGGTTACCTGCCGGGCTCGGAGAACGAGAAAATGTCGCCCTGGGGGCAAGCCGTCTACGACACCCTGAACGCCGTCACGACCTCCGAGGTCGTCGACGAGATAACCGACCGCGGCATGCTCGAGGTGCTGCCACTGACGCACATTCGTGGCCGATCGCTGCACGATGCGTTCGTCATCGTCGATGAAGCCCAATCCTTGGAACGCAACGTTCTGCTGACAGTGCTATCCCGCATCGGGGCCGACAGTCGCGTGGTGCTAACCCACGATGTCGGGCAACGCGACAACCTCCGAGTGGGTCGCCATGACGGGGTGGTGGCCGTCGTGGAGAAGCTCAAGGGCCATCCGCTTTTCGCGCACGTCACGCTCACCCGATCCGAGCGCTCACCGATCGCGGCGCTGGTGACCGAACTCCTCGAAGACGGGCACCTGTAGGACGGGCCATTACTCCTTGCACTATCCGCGTGACCCTGGTCACACGTGGAGGTTCGAGCGTCGTCGTCGGCGATGAATGTCCGATTTGTCGGGTACTCGCGGGCCGCTCCGACGTGACAATTCCGTGATCCTTAGGCACGGTAGGAGACCGAAGTGGTCCTGACCGGTCAAGGAGAGCCATGCGACTTGTTGTACGCCTGACCTCCGTGGCGGCGTCGACGGCTCTCGCGGTGACCCTGATTCCGGCGTCGTCGGTCGCGGTATTCGCAGCGGAGGAAATCGAACCTTCACTCAGCGTCGAGACGGCCACCATCGTGGACATCAACGGCAACGAGATCCCGGTCAGCGAGGATCCCGGGGTGCCCTCCGGTGACGGTGACAACGCGGTCGATACCCAGGCAGTCGCCGAAGACCGGGGTGCGCGGCTCGCCCTCGAACTCGCCCACGCACTGGGATCGAAGGCCTCCCAGGACATGACGGGTTACGAACCCTCGCTGTACCAGGGCAAGTGGTACATGCCGAAGAAGGAAGATCGGCGTCGTTGCATCATGGACCGCGAGGCGAACAACAAGTACCGGGCCGTCAGTCGCGGTGGGACCTACCGCGGCGCGTACCAGATGAACCGCCGGCTAGCTGTTGCCACAGCCAAGAGGATGGCCAAGGAAGTGCGCAAAGAACTCGGGCCCGAAGCGGCCACCGTGGCGCGCCAACTGACCAAGATTCCCACGCAGCAATGGAACCGCTACTGGCAAGACCGGGCCTTTTGGACCATCTGGCAAAAGGGCAAGGGAGCCTTCCACTGGCGCGGCGGGGCCTGGCACTGCTAACTGCGCGCGTTGCCCTGGGCTAGGAGCGCGGCCCTAGCGGGATGCGGGCGGACCGACTGGAATCGTATTGGCCACCGGCCGGAGAGTCTCGGCGAAGAAATCGTTGCCCTTGTCGTCCACAACGACGAACGCCGGAAAGTCCACAACCTCGATTCGCCACACGGCTTCCATCCCGAGTTCGGGAAAATCCAGAACTTCGACCTTGGTGATGTTGTCCTGGGCGAGTCGAGCGGCCGGACCACCGATCGAGCCGAGGTAGAAGCCGCCGTTGTCCTTGCAGGCGTTCGTGACGGCTGCACTGCGGTTGCCCTTGGCCAACATGACATACGAGCCGCCGGCCTTTTGGAAGAGATCGACGTAGGAATCCATCCGCCCCGCTGTGGTCGGTCCGAAGGAGCCGGATGCGTAGCCCTCGGGAGTCTTCGCCGGCCCGGCGTAATAGACCGCGTGGTCTTGCATGTACTGCGGGAGAGGTTCACCGCGATCGAGCATCTCCTTGATCCGTGCGTGCGCAAGATCGCGGGCGACGATCACCGGTCCGGTGAGTGAGACCCGGGTCTTAACCGGAAGTTTCGACAACGCGGCGCGAATGTGTTCCATCGGCTGGTTGAGGTCGATCTGGACGACGTCGTCGTCGAGGTGCTCATCGGTCACCTCCGGTAGGTAACGGGCGGGGTCCTGCTCGAGTTGCTCGAGGAAGGCGCCCTCAGGGGTGATCTTGGCCAGCGCTTGCCGGTCGGCTGAACACGACACCGCGATGCCGACCGGGCACGAGGCGCCGTGGCGGGGCAGGCGAATCACCCGCACGTCATGGCAGAAGTACTTACCGCCGAATTGGGCGCCAATGCCGAACGCCTGGGTCATGCGCAGGACTTCGGCCTCCATCTCCAGATCGCGGTAGCCGTGACCGGCATCGGTGCCATGAATGGGCATGTCATCGAGGTAGTGCGCGCTGGCCAATTTCGCAGTCTTGAGGGTGTATTCCGCACTCGTGCCGCCGACCACGATCGCGAGGTGGTACGGCGGGCACGCAGCCGTGCCGATCATCCGCAACTTCTCGTCCAGGAATCGGGCGAACGTCTCCGGGTTGAGCAGCGCGGCTGTCTCTTGAAACAGGAAACTCTTGTTCGCGCTACCGCCGCCCTTGGCCATATAGAGGAGGTCGTAGCTGTTTTCGTGGCCGGGATGGGTGTCGGCATAGATCTCCACCTGAGCGGGAAGGTTGCTTCCGGTGTTGCGCTCTTGCCACATGTTCAACGGAGACAATTGCGAGTAGCGCAGATTGAGCCGCTCGTAGGCGTCGAAGACGCCGCGGCTGATGTGCTCCTCGTCCTGTCCAGTGGTCCAGACGTTTTGGCCGCGCTTACCCATCACGATCGCGGTGCCAGTGTCTTGGCACATCGGTAGGACGCCACCTGCAGAGATGTTCGCGTTCTTCAATAGGTCGAGGGCGACGAAACGATCGTTGGGACTCGCCTCGGGATCACCGAGAATCGAAGCAAGTTGGGTGAGGTGAGCTGGGCGCAGCAGGTGCGATATGTCGTGGATCGCTTCGTAAGTGAGCGCCCGCAGAACCTCGGGTTCGACGGTGAGGAATGTGCGCCCTGCGGCTTCGACGGTGTCGATTCCGTCCGTGGTGATCAGGCGGTACGGCGTCGCCTCCCCACCGGTCGGATCTTTCGGAAGGAGGTCGGTATACGCGAAGTCCGTCACGGTCCAAGCGTAGGCCCGGCAACGAACGAGGGCGTGGCAACCGTGGTGGCGTCAGTCACCTTCCCCGCTGAAGTCCACCGAGGCATAGGTCGAGAGTTTGGCCAGCCGGTGCTCGCTGCGGATCTCGCGGATGGTCCCGCTCTTGCTGCGCATGACGATCGAATGGGTGGTGGGCCCCTCGGGGGTGTAGCGAACGCCCTCCATGATCTCGCCGTCGGTAATACCGGTCGCGCAGAAGAAGATGTTCTCTCCCGAGACCAGGTCGCTCGTGGTGAGTACACGGTCCAGGTCATGGCCGGCGTCGATGGCGGCGCGACGCTCTTCTTCATCGCGGGGCCACAACCGACCCTGGATGCTTCCGCCGAGGCAACTCATCGCGCAGGCGGCGATGATTCCCTCGGGAGTGCCGCCGATGCCCGCGAGCAGGTCCACGCCCGTTCCGTGCCGCGCCGCCATGACAGCACCGGCGACGTCACCATCGACGATGAACTTGATGCGTGCCCCGGCCTTGCGAACATCCTCCACCAAAGAATCGTGTCGCGGACGATCCAAGATGCAGACGGTCAGATCGGCTACGCGTTCACCCTTGGCACGGGCGATCTGCTGGAGATTCCAATCGATCGGGGCGGTGATGTCGATCGCGTCCACGCTGTCGGGGCCGACGACCAGTTTCTCCATGTAGAAGACCGCGCTGGGATCGAACATCGCACCCCGCTCGGTCACCGCAATCACCGAGATGGCGTTCGTCATGCCTTTCGCGGTGAGGGTCGTGCCATCGATGGGATCCACGGCAACATCGACTTCAGCGCCTAGGCCGTCGCCAACCTTCTCGCCGTTGAACAACATCGGAGCGTCGTCCTTCTCGCCCTCACCGATCACCACGATGCCGTCCATCGAGACACTGCTGATCAGCGTCCGCATGGCATTGACCGCCGCGCCGTCGGCGCCGTTCTTGTCGCCTCGGCCGACCCAGCGCGCGGCCGCCATCGCGGCGGCTTCGGTGACCCGCACCAATTCAAGGGCGAGGTTGCGGTCGGGGGCCTCGGGCGATGGTGCGTCCATTGACTCAGGGTAGTGATCGCAGCCCTCGCCCCACGGGCGATTCGCACCGTAGGTCGCGTATCCCCCGGCTATGGCCGATGATGGAGCGGTGAGCACTCCCGAGCCGACAGGCCGCCGTAACCGCGGCCTGAAGCAAAGCGTCGGCGACATGCTGCGCTCGATGGCCGTCGTGCTCGCCGTCGTGGGAGCCATCATGTTAGTGACGTGGCGACCCCAACCTGCGGCCGTGAAAGCTGTCCCGCTGGAACCGCTGGCGACTCTGGCCAGCAATCAGGCCGCCTTCCCGGTCCTGGTTGTCGATTCCGACGACCAACCGACCAGCGTGCGGTGGGAATCCACGCCCGCTTCCGATGGCCAACTCGTGTGGCACGTCGGGTACGTCACCGACGACGATCAGTACCTACAACTGTCCCAATCGCTGGCCGAAAGCGAGCAGTACCTCACCGAGCAAACGTCCGAGGGTGTGGTCCTTGAGGACTACGCAGACCTACCCGCGTTGGTGCAGGACCTGACCGCAGAGGGTTGGGTGCCCTTGGAAGGGCAGGACTCCGATCCCCGCAGGTCCCTGCTTCGAACCAACGACGGATCCACGACGGTGATCAGCGGAACCGGTAGTTGGGGTCAAATCGGCGAGGCGGCGCGCCACCTCGTGTTGCCTTAGGCGTCGTCGGCACCTGCGTCGTCGGTGGTGTTGTCTTCGCGAGCGGCATCGAGCGTCGCACGCGCCTTGTCGAGCCATTCGGTGCATGTCTGGGCAACTTCCTCACCGCGGTTCCACAGCGCAAGCGACTCTTCGAGGGTGAGCCCGCCGGCCTCGAGCTTGGCCACGATCTCCGCCAATTCCTCGCGCGCTTGTTCGAATGTCGGCTCGCTCACGCTGGATTCCCTTTCGTCGAGTTGGTGCTGGTCACGGTGGCATGGAAAGCGCCGTGTTGGACGGTGATGGCCAGAACGTCCCCTTCGGTTATTGACGCGGGATCCCGGACCACCGATCCGTCTGCTCCCTGGACGACCGCGTAACCGCGATCGAGCGTCGCAGCGGGGGACAGGCTTCGGGCTCGAGCACGCAAATGAGAGACGTCGCTGGTCCACGATTCGAGAGATTGGGTCACCGCTCGCCGGTTACGGCGCCGCGCATCGATGACGAGTTGACTTTCTTGTTCGAGGCGCCGCAGCACTGTCGAGCGGCCACGTTGCAGGAGTTGGGTCACGATCGCGTTCTGCTCGGCGAACGACGGAACGATGCGCTTGCCGGCGTCGGTCGGAGTCGACGCTCGATAGTCGGCCACGTGATCGAGGATGGGGGAGTCCTGTTCGTGGCCGATGGCGCTGACGATCGGCGTCTGTGCTGCGGCAACCGCTCGAACCAGTGCCTCGTTGCTGAACGGCAGCAGATCCTCGGCGCTACCACCACCGCGGGTAATGACGATGACGTCGATGTCGTCGCGGGCATCGAGATCCAGCAATGCCTCGGTTACTTCGCGAACCGCGTTTGTGCCTTGCACCGCCACCTCGCGGATCTCGAAATCGGTCGCGGGCCACCGGTCGCGCGCATTGACTACGACGTCGTGCTCGGCGTCGCTATTGCGACCACAGATCAAACCGACTCGACGGGGCAGGAATGGCAGCGGCTTCTTCCGTTCGGGGGCGAAGAGTCCCTCGGCGGCGAGGGTCGCCTGCAGTTGCGCGAGTCTGGCGAGGAGTTCGCCGATGCCGACGGCCCGAATTGTGCGCGCGCGTAGCTGCAGGCTGCCGCGACCGGCCCAGAACTCCGGCCGAGCCCACACGATGACTCGTTGCCCGGCTTCGAGTGGTGGATCCATGCGACCCACGAGTTCGGAATCGGCGACCACCGATAACGATGCGTTCGCCTCGATGTCGCGAAGGGTCACGAATTGCATGCGTGCCTGGGCGCGCGGACGAAAATCGGCGACCTCGCCCTCGACCCAGATGGCCCCGAGTTTGCCGATCCATTCGCCGAGCATGTGGGAGACGGTGCGAACGGGCACCGGTGAATCCGGTCCGGTCTCCAATGCCATGGCACGAGGGTAGGAGGTCACCCCCGCGATCGGGCTCACCTTGTGCGATCCGGGCACGCACCTACCATGGGGGTATGGAGCACTCGGCGGAGAACGCATCTGAACGCAAGGTCCTCCTCGCGGCGCCGCGGGGCTACTGCGCGGGGGTGGACCGGGCCGTGGTCACGGTCGAGAAGGCCCTAGACCTCTACGGATCGCCGGTGTACGTCCGCAAGCAGATCGTCCACAACAAGCACGTGGTCGAGACGCTCGAGAAGCGGGGCGCGATCTTCGTCGACGAGGTCGAGGAAGTTCCCGAGGGCGCGACCGTTGTCTTTTCCGCCCACGGTGTCGCCCCGGAGGTTCACACCCAGGCGGCAGATCGCGGCTTGAAGACCATCGACGCCACGTGCCCGCTGGTGACCAAGGTGCACTCCGAGGCCAAGCGCTTCGCTGCCGAGGGCTACGACATCATCCTGATCGGCCACGAGGGTCACGAGGAAGTCGTCGGGACGATGGGTGAAGCCCCGGATTCCATCACCCTGGTGGAGGATCCGCAGTCCGCGGAATCCCTCGAGGTCGAGAATCCGGACAAGTTGGTGTGGTTGTCCCAGACGACACTGTCCGTCGACGAGACCATGCAGACCGTCGACACATTGCAAGAGCGGTTCCCGAACTTGATGAGCCCGCCCAGCGACGACATTTGCTACGCCACCCAGAACCGCCAGATCGCTGTCAAGGAGATCGCTAAGGACAGCGACGTCGTGATCGTGGTCGGCTCGGGCAACTCCTCGAACTCCGTGCGGCTCGTGGAGGTGGCGCTCGAAGCCGGTGCCGGTAGTTCCTACCGAGTTGACGCCGCGAGCGAACTCGATGAGGCGTGGTTCGACGGTGCGACCACGGTGGGCGTCACGAGTGGTGCGTCCGTTCCCGACATCCTTGTGGAGGATGTCCTTGCGGCTTTGAAGGATCTGGGCTTCGCAACGGTGGAGGAAGTCACCACGGCCGAGGAGACTCTTGTCTTCGCGTTGCCGCCGGAACTGCGCCGCGACATCAAAGCGGCGTCAGCCAACGCGTCGGCGTAGCGCCACGATCACGAGTGCGGCTGCGGTCGCACCGATGATCCACGGCCAGTTGTCGCCGAGCAAGAAGAACACCACAACCGCCCTGTTCGACGTATCCGTTGCGTTGATGTCGACTTGACCCGCGGTTATCGCCGCGACGAAGAATGCAATCGGCGGGGCGAATATGGCGTGCAATCCATCGCGGGTGCGCACCACGAAGGCGGCCACGATCGACACCGCCACCAATCCGATGCCGGTGATGAGCCCCGGTTCCCCGCCGAAGAACAGCGTCTCACCGAAGGCGAGGATCACGGTGACGCCGATCGTCACTGCGTACACGCCCAGGGCGGTGAGCGAGCCGCTCGAACGGATGTCAGATCGCTCTGCGTGTTCGCTCGAATCGGACCTGCGCGACCGGCGTCGGGGTTGGTCCGTGTCGGTGGCAGGTGGTGCGGGGCGCGACATCACCTGCAGGGCTGGGGCGGGTTCACCACCCGATGCAGACGGAAGCACCGGTGCAATGGCCTCGGCGAAGGCATCGTCGTTCCACGTTGGCGGTGCGGGCTGACTACCGCCGAGATCCTCGTCGAGAACGGGCTCGCCGGGCTCATCGGAACGGGCCATGGTCTTTAGGCGGCGGGCTTGCAGTGAGCCGATCGCGGTGATCGTGTCGTCGCGCTCGGGACCTCCGCGGCTGCGAAACAACCGGCTGCCGTCGGGTGCGGGTGTCGGTGCGGGATCCTCGACAACGGCCTCCTCGACGACGGCGACCTCGTCGTCCTCATCGCCCTCGGTCGCGAAGGCGGGAGGAGGCAGCGGCGGGTCATCCGCGGACGGCAGCGGCACGAGCGGTTCCCAGGGCTTGTCGGCTGCCGGTGGCGCAGATGCGACCGGCAGATCGGAGGGGGCCGGTGAGGCTGGAGCCGGGTCGTCGTCGGGTCGAAACAGGTGGGCGAACTCGTCCGGGGTGACGTCGTCGTCCCCTGGCGCACCTGTCTCCTCGTTCACAACCCCCCACGTTAGCCGAACGGCCAGTCCGTCCCACCCAAACGGCCACTCCTAGACTCCCCGCCTGTGGCTCTCACCATCGGAATCGTCGGACTCCCCAACGTCGGCAAGTCGACTCTGTTCAACGCTCTGACGAAGAACGACGTCCTAGCCGCCAATTACCCGTTCGCCACGATCGAGCCCAATACCGGGGTCGTCGGGGTTCCCGACGGGAGATTGGCCAAGCTCGCTGAGGTATTCGGCTCGGCCGAGATCATTCCCGCGACCGTGACCTTCGTCGATATCGCGGGCATCGTCAAAGGCGCCTCGGAAGGTGCGGGGCTCGGCAACAAGTTCCTGGCGAACATCCGCGAATCGAACGCGATCTGTCAGGTGTTGCGCGCTTTCCACGATGACGATGTCGTGCACGTGGAAGGTCGGGTATCTCCGGCGGAAGATATGGAGACGATCAACACCGAACTGATCCTCGCCGATTTGCAGACGCTTGAAAACGCGATCCCTCGCCTGACCAAGGAAGCCCGCAACGACAAGTCGAAGGCACCCATGCTCACCGCGGCGGAGCAAGCCGCCGAGATCTTGAACTCTGGGAAGACGCTGTTCGCTGCTGGGTTCGATGCCGAGCCGATCCGGGAACTGTCGCTTCTGACCGCCAAGCCGTACCTGTATGTCGTGAACTGCGATGAGGACCAACTCACCGACGACGATTTCAAGGACCGCATGCGCGAACTCGTTGCACCGGCCGAAGCCGTATTCCTGGATGCGAAAGTCGAAGCCGAACTCGTCGAGCTACCGGCGGACGAAGCCCTCGAACTGTTGCAGTCGGTCGGTCAGGATGAGTCCGGTCTCGATGCGCTGGCGCGCGTGGGATTCCAGACGCTCGGACTTCAGACCTACCTGACAGCCGGCCCGAAGGAAGCCCGGGCATGGACGATTCCCAAGGACGCAACGGCACCGGAAGCCGCCGGCGTTATCCATACCGATTTCCAGAAGGGCTTCATCAAGGCCGAAGTTGTGTCCTTCGACGAGTTGATGGATGCCGGATCGATGGCCGAGGCGAAGTCGCGCGGAAAAGTCCGGATGGAAGGCAAGGATTACGTCATGGCCGACGGTGACGTTGTCGAATTCCGCTTCAACGT
>CAZVWA010000033.1:7685-13393 GCA_964631085.1 uncultured Rubrivirga sp. | reverse complement strand
GACTGGACACGGGGTTGGGGGGCTCGCTCGCCACTTGTGCGTTCCTCTCGCACGCAGGAAACCTTGTCGCCCAACAGTAGCCCCCGCGTGTTCCCCTCGATGTGTCCGGATGCGCTGAGTGAGAGGAAGGACCACAGTTACCGCATGGGATTCATCACTGCCGACTCAGTAGCCCTCGTTACCGGCGGCAGTCGTGGCTTAGGTCTAACGGCTGCTCGCGGCATCGGTGCCCTCGGCGCGAGCGTTGTATTGCTTGGGATGGACCGGTCTCGAGCGGATGCGGCGGCGGCACAACTCCAGTCCGAAGGGATCGACGCGGTGCCGGTGGCAGCAGACGTCTCGGATCCTGATTCCCTCGCGCGGGCGGCGCAGGAATTGGGGCCTCTGGCTGAGCCGGACGTCGTCGTTCTCTCGGCTGGAGTCATGGCCGAGAAGATGACCCGCACCGTGCGAACCTCACCGCAGGAATGGCAGCGGGTCATGGGCATCAATCTCGACGGAGCCTTCTATTCCATCCATGCGTTTGCTCAGGCACTCACCAAGAAAAGGTCCGGCCGCGTCATCGCCTTGTCCGCCTGTCTTGGGCGCTTCAGCGGGCCGGGAACCAGCGGCGGTCTGGCTCCGTACCGGATTTCCAAGGCCGGGGTGAATGCGCTCGTTCGCAATTACGCCGCGGAAATGCAGTGGGGAGAAAGGGGCGTGCTCGTTGATGCCGTGTGTCCGGGTCACTGCCGAACTGACATGGGCGGCTCCGACGCACCTCGGTCTGCAGAAGAAGGTGCCGAAACCGTCGTGTGGCTCGCCGATCGTGACATTCACGATGCCCAGGGAAACGTCGTTCCGACCGGACTGTTATGGGAGGATAGGGAAATCGTCCCCTGGTGAGGCGATTGCCCGTGATCGACCTAGGCGATCATTCCCGGGCGGTTGCCCTTTCCCTGGATGCGGCCCCCGGCCGACTCCCACGCGGCGAGGCCGCCGCTGAGGCTGTAGGCCTCGATTCCCTTCTCGCGCAGTAGGCGCACGGCGCCCTTGGATCGCGATCCGGTTCGGCAGGCAACGATGACGGGTCGCCCCTTGGGTAGGCGCTTGGGTGCCTGAGCCGAGACGTTCTTCACCGGTACGTGGACAGATCCGGGAACCCGCCCGGCGTTCCACTCGGAGTTGTCTCGGACATCGAGCATGGTTGCCCCGTTGCTCAGCAACTCCATCGCCTCGGCTGGCTTCACCGAGGGCAGTTTGAAGCGGTCGAAGAGTCCCACGGCGGAGAACTGTAGGCGAGGGGGACTTCGCCCGACGAATGCCGGGTTTGGGTTGCCGCCGGTAGGCAACGTAGATTGTGTGTATGACTTCCCCGGGGGCTTTCTTCGGCCGCGGCGCGCGCCGCGCCGTTTCGGTTGTGGCTGTTGTCGGGCTCTCGGTGTCGGCCCCGTACGGCGTGGCCGTGGCGAATGAGGAAACCGAAACCGAAACTTCAGTAGCGGTGGCGGTTCCCGCTGCCCCGGTGATCGTCGATGTGGTCGCCGGTGATCAAAGCGCGATCGTCACCTACACACCGGTCGAGGATCCGTCGGTGACCGCTTACCAGATCTCACCCGACGGCTACCACTGGTTCGACTGCCCAGATCTCAGTGGCCTGTGCGGGTTGACTTCCCTTACGAATGGCCGGGAGTACCGGGTGTCCCTTCGGGCGGTGGGCCCGGCAGGACAGTCGGCTCCGGCGGCCCCGGTGGCGACGATTCCAGTTGTGGGCGTGGATCCGGATAAGCCCTCGACATTGCCCAAGCCGCGAAGTTGGGTGACTGCATCGTTCAAGGCGGCCGGTAACTCGCTGGGAGTATCCGGCGCGCGCACCAAGCTGGGTGTCGGGACGCTGCCAACGTTGACGTTCAGCCGCGACATTCCGAATAAGGCGGCAGTCGAGAGACATCTGACTGTCACGGCGACTCGGAGCAACGGCCGGACCATCAACGTTCCGGGTGCGTGGGGGTGGCTCGACGAGCGAACAGTGATGTTCCGACCCAAGGAGTTCTGGCCCGGTAGCTCGACAATCCGCATTACTTCAACGCTCGATGATGCTGTCCTCGGTAAGTCAAAAGGAAAGTATCTGGTCGGTTCGAAGAAGTTGGGAAAGACCTTCACCTTCCGCACAGACCGCTCACTGATCGCGGTCGTCGATGGCGCGAAGAAGGTCATGAACGTCTACGTAGACGGCAAGAAGAAGAAGACCTTCAAAGTCTCCCTCGGGGGACCCGGCTGGGAGACGCGCAATGGAGCGAAAGTCATCAGCACAGACAAGGAAGATTTCAAGGTATATCGCAGTGAGAGCCTCGGATTGACAGCTGAAGAGGACTTCTACGAACTTCCATCGAAGTGGAACACGCGACTGACGCCCACGGGTGAGTTCTTGCACACCGCGAGTTGGGCCTATGGGCGCTTGGGTCGCTACAACGGCTCGCACGGGTGCACCAATATGTTCGAAAAGGACGCCAAGTGGATCTTCGACAACACGATTCCCGGTGATGTCGTCGATTACGTAAAAACCGGCGGGGACATGATGGAACCCTGGAACGGCCCGGGTGGTCGCTGGAACATCCCCTGGAAACGATGGCTGAAGAAGTCGGCACTTAATAGCGCGAGCGGTCAGGCGGACACATCAGATGATGAAGGCTCACTCGCTGACGCTCGGCCCGACGGCGCATGACCCAGGCTTCCTTCGTCAAGGCAAGCCAGATAACCGAAGCGGGCCCCGACAGCTACTCCTGGGAGGTGCCCGAAGGCTGGCTGCAGGGCCGTGGCGCCTGGGGTGGCCTCGTTATTTCCGCATCGGTGAACGCGGCTGAGTCGGCTCAGAATCGAAGCGACGGATCTCGACGGGTTCGCAACGTAACGGCGCACCTTTTCGGCGCATTGCCGGCCGGTGCAGCCAGCATTGATGTCGCGTGTCTGCGGGCTGGCTCGGCGATGACCACATGGATGGTTCGGATCACGGGATCCGACGGTGTATTGGCATCCCAGGCCGTCGTCATCGCCGGCAGCCAACGAGCAGCAGACGTTCAGGAACCGTGGGGAACTGCCGTCATGCCGGAACTGGCCGATTGGAGGTCGGTTCCCACTGTGCCCGTGGTACCGCCCCTTGGTCCGGAGTTCGGCGTGCACCTGGAGTATCGCCCGGTCGCGGGGATCCCGGGTTCAAGCGGATCGCCGGAAGGGCGCGGGTGGGTGCGCGCGGTGCCAGACCCTGAACTCGATTCACGGTGGACGGCTGGGCTGGCCCTCGGTCTCGTAGATGCGTGGTGGCCGGCGAGCTACGTTGCGATGTCCGAACTACGTCCGATGGCAACGGTCTCATTCAGTGCGCACCTGCTGGTCGATCCGGCCACACTCGACGCCGACCAGCCATTGGCTTTCGAATCCTGGGTCTCGGGCATGGAACACGGATTCACCTCGGAGACTCGGCGGCTGTGGTCACCCGATGGTCGATTGGTTGTCGAGAACCATCAATCGATCGTCGTGATCAAGTAATCGTCGTGATCAAGTAGTCCAGCGTCGTCTCGGCACGTCTGGCCCTAGCCGGTCGTTGGAGCCGGATATCTCTGTGCGAGATCGAGGACCTTCTCGACGTACTGCTCGGTCTCGGGGAAGGGCGGAATGCCGTCGTACTTGCGTACTGCTCCGTGGCCGGCGTTGTAGGCGGCCAGGATGTTCTTCAGAGGTGTTCCGGAGACTTCGGAGACTAGACGTCGGTTCAGGCAATTGAGTTCTGCGGCCGAGTGGATCGCATCCTCGGGATCCCATACATCGCGTTGGCCGTCGCCGTTGGCATCGATGCCGTACTGATTCCACGTACTGGGCATGAATTGGGCGATCCCCTGCGCGCCAACAGGGCTCTCGGCATCGGTCTGCCATCGACTCTCGATAGCGATTTGCGCTGCAAGTACCCGAGAGGGAACAGCCGGGCAGCGCTCGGCGGCCTCCTCGACGATCGACTGGTACCGCTCGGGGATGACAGGTGTCCCACCGAGTTCGCCCACGTCGCGTGCCTGCTGGATGCGGTTCCAGTCGACGATGCCGCTTGCTGAAACGACGGCGATGCCGACAAGCGCCACGATCGACAACCCGATCACCCAGGTGAGGATCGATCGGGTCGCGCTGTTTCGTTCGGGCGAGCGGAGGGGAGCCATGACTACCCACACGGTAACCCAGCGATACCTCTAGGCCGCGTACTCTCTTCGTATGGCCACGAACGCGTCCCGCGACGATGGAGTCGATCGGCCGCCAGCGGAGTTGGATGCTCCCGCCCTCGAAGGCATGTTCACCAAGGAACTCTCGAGTGCGTTCGCGGCTTTGGGATGTTTCAACCTGGCGATATTCGGGGCGACCGGGGCCGGGAAATCAACGTTGGTGAATGCCGTTTTCGGCAAGGACGTTGCAGACACCGGAGTCGGAGAGCCGGTAACCCGGGGGATCGACTACCACCGACGCGATGACGGATTCCTGGGAATCTTCGACTCCGAAGGATTCGAGACCGGATCCGCCGGCGACCAAATTTTGGCGGGCCTTCGAGATGTCGTCGGTGCTCGGCGATCGGCGCCGATCGATCAGCAGATTCACGCGGCGTGGTACGTCGTCCGGTGGTCCGACAGACGATTTGAGGACGCGCAGGCGGCGTTTGTCCGGGGTCTGGCCGATCTGGGACTACCAGTGATCGTGGTGCTCACCCAGGTCCCGACCAAGGACGGGGAAGTCCACCCGCACGCTCGCGAACTCGCCGAGTACATCCAGCAACTCGACCTGCCGATCCGCGCAGGTGGTAGCCCGGTTCTGACGAACGCGATGGCCGATGACTTCACCCACGCACCGGCGTTCGGTCTCGATCACTTGCTCGACGCCACCTACGACGTTGTCCCCGAGGCGGCGCAAGCTGCACTGACTGCGGCCCAGCAGTTGGATATGGAGCGCAAAAAAAAAGCGGTGAAGGCCGTGATCAATCAGGCCGTAACCGTCGCTTCTGGAATCGGCGCCGTTCCGATCCCCTTCACTGACGCGGCACTCTTGGTGCCCAACCAAGTGACGATGATCGCCCGAATCTCGGCTGCGTACGGTCTCCCGCCGCAACGCTCTCGGGCGATGGCGGTCGCCGGCTCCCTGGTGCTGACAGGTGGTGCGACGATGGCCGGCAGGTATGCCGTGACCACGCTGCTGAAGTTCGTACCCGGTGGCGCGATCGCTGGTTCTGCTATCTCGGCAACCGTCGCAGGATCCCTCACCCGAGCGGTTGGTATCGCGTGGGCGAGAGTGTGCGAGTACGCGTTAAGTCTTCCTGAGAGTCAGCAGCAAGTCTTTTGGAACAGCAGCGCAGTCGTAGACAAGTTCCGTGATGCGCTGAGTTCGGGTTCCAAGAAGTCCAAGCGCTCGTCCTGACCTGCTGTTAGCGTGCTGAACGTGCGTCGGTTCCTTACTCTCGTCACCGTCCTTGCCGCGGCTATCGGTGGCTGGTGGCTCTGGCGGCGCCTGACTGCACCGACGCCCACTCCGACGCCCACTCCGCCGGCACCGGCTCAGCCCGACCCCAGCGACGTTCCAGAGCCTGTCGAGAAGTCACCCGACGCGGTGCCTGCGAAGAAATCGACGGCCAAGAAAGCGGCGAAGAAGACGGCCAAGAAGACGGCCAAGAAGACAACTAAGAAGTCCACTGCAAAGAAGTC
>CAZVWA010000033.1:0-7585 GCA_964631085.1 uncultured Rubrivirga sp. | reverse complement strand
AAGAAGTCCACTGCAAAGAAGTCGGCGAAGAAGACGACCTCCAAGAAAGCCGGTACGAAGGCCGCCGAGCCGAAGTCGGATGAGGCGGGCAACTAGGCCATCCCTGCTCGTCGTGTCGTTCGCGCGCTGCGAACGCTGTGGGTGCCCGATCGCGTTTTGACCTGTCTCCACGTAGCCTGGTCTCAGGAGGAGATATGCGTTCGCCGAAGAAGTTGCTGACATTCCAGCACGACCCCAGCACGATCTCCCGTCCGCGCGTGCCCACGCTCGTCCACGCATTCCAAGGTTTCGTGGATGCTGGGGGAGGAGTCCGGCAGGCTGCAGCCCATATTCGTGAAACCTGCCCGACCGAACTCATCGCCACCTTCGACGCCGACGAGTTGATCGACTACCGGGCCCGTCGCCCCCGAATGACCTTCTCCGCCGACCACTTCTCAGCGGTCGAGACCCCGCGGCTGGCGCTGAGCAGGGTCACGGACGCAGACGGACGTGACTTCTTCCTGCTCGATGGGCCAGAGCCGGACTATCAATGGAATCGCTTCCTTGCGGCGGTTGACCTCGTCGTGGACGAGTTCGATCTCACCCACGCCGTTGGACTATCCGCCATCCCGTGGCCGGCCCCGCACACTCGCCCGATCGGAGTCACGGTGCACGGAAATGATCCGAGTCTCACCGCGGGGCGTAGCGCTGTATTGGGTGACATCGAAGTGCCCGGACACATGGGTGCGCTGCTGGAGTTCCACTTGGGACAGCGCAGTTTGTCGTCGATTGGAGTCACGGCCCAAGTCCCGCATTACCTCGTGCAATTCGAATATCCGCGCTGCGCCATGGTTCTCATCGAAGGTCTCACTGACGTGACGGGCTTGCGTCTGACCGGGATGGGCTTGGAAACGCAGGCGGAGAAAGCCGATGGGGAAGTCGCCGAGCAGCTCACCGGGAACGAAGAATTCGCTGCGGTCGTGAGTGCGTTGGAGACGCAATATGACCAAATGGTCGAAGCGCGTAGCGCCTTGACCAAGCCCAGTAGTGCGCCTCAGGGAGAGGTTCCCAGTGGAGACGAAATTGCCGCGCAGGTCGAGGAATTCTTAGCCGGACTCGAAGGGTTCTCGGACAAAGAAGACAAGTCTGGAAGCGACGACGCGACGTAGGGGCGGGCCTCCTAGCTCGTGCAGACGGTTCCCGGCTCGGGTAACTCTCCCGTCAACAGGTAGCGGTCGGCGATGTCATCGATGCACAGGTTCGCATCTCCATAGACCGTGTGGCCGTCACCCCTGTGAGTAAGTAGGCGGCTGGTCGGTAACTGCTGGGCGAGCGACTGGGACCAGGCATAAGGGGTCGCTGGATCGTAGGTGGTTCCAATGATCAAAATCGGTGCATCGGTGGTGGATGTGACCGGGGCGGGTGCGATGGGCGAGTGCGCGAACCAGCTGCTGCAGGGGGCGTTGCCCCACGACATTGCGGCTGCCATTTCTGGAACGCGCGCCCCCTTCGACCATTCGGCGGCGGATTTCCGTAGTCCGGGAATGCCGGGAGTGGCGGGGTAGTCCCAGCACCCGATCGCGTAAAAGGCCGATGCGATGTTGCTGCCGTAGCGGTTCGGTCCGGTTTGATCGTTGGCCAACTGAGCTAGCAATTGGAGTGTCGTGCCGTCGCCATTCTTTGCCTGTTTCAGACCCGAGCGCAGGGTCGGCCAAAGATCGGTGGCGTACATCGCGAAGAACAGCGCCGTGATGGCCTCGGACTGCACCAGCCGGCGACTGCCGTCTGTAGGCAGAGACGAACGATCAAGTGAACGCAACAGTTTGTTGATGTAGGCAAGGACGCCACGTTGGGTGTTCGCGACGCAGTTGGACTTCTTCGCGCAATCGGCGGCGAATCTCGCCATGGCCCGCTGAAAGCCGGTCGATTGATCTTGGGAGACCTCCATTGCATCGAGAGAAGGGTCGACGCCGCCATCGAGCACCATCCGTCCAACGTGGCCCGGGAATTCCTGGGCGTAGCGGGCACCGAGTTCGGTGCCGTAGGAGAAACCGAACCAATTCAAAGTTGTGTCGCCCAGTGCACGGCGGATGATGTCCATGTCCTTCACCGTGTTGTCCGAGCCGATGGATCGAGCGAGCACTGCATCATCGGCGAGGCACCCGTTCGAAATCCGCTTCGCCCGCGAGAACAACGTGCGGCGTTCCGCGGCGGTATCCGGCGTGATGTCCGTCCGGTACCACTGGGTCGTCTGCTTGCCGGTGAGGCATTCGATTGGGGCTGATTCACCGACACCTCGAGGATCGAAGCCGACGATGTCGTACACCGCCCGAACATCGGCATCGACCACCGATCCGAGATATTCAGCGAACCCCAAGCCTCCGGCCCCCGGGCCCCCGGGGTTGACCAGCAGGCTCGCTTGAGCGGATTTCGTTGCGGGGATCCGAAGGAGGGCAAGTTCGATGGTGCGACCGGTTGGGTCGTCGTAGTTCAGGGGCACGGTTACCGTCCCGCACCTGGCTCGGTCGCTGCGTCCGACGCATGGGCCCCAGTTGATGTTCTGTGCATAGAACGGCGCGAGCGTCGAGTCGCTTTCATCGGCGGTTGCCGGGCTTGCCAGAGGGGATCCGACCAAGGACACGGCCAGTAGGGCGAATGCGGCGCTGGTGGCCGTGAGGCGGTTCACGCCTCCGACGGTACGTCATGCGCGTGGGACGTCGCCCGTCTGAGCCCACCCGAAAGCGGCTTCAACCGGTGCATGGCAGGCTAGGGGCCTTATCGGGGTTCGAAGAAGGGAAGTGAGACAGTGACCCGGAATGTGGGCTCGGTCGACGACCCTCGAGATTTCGCCACCCCGTCCACGGGTAGTTCGGTCTTCACGTTTCGAGATTCCGCCATCTTGTCCGTCGCAGCGGTGGACGCACCCGAAGTCATCACCTCCACGCAGATCGACGAGTGGCTGGCGCCGGCCTACCGAAGCGCTGGCCTGCACGGTGGGATGCTCGAGCAGCTTGCCGGCATTTCCGAGCGACGCTGGTGGCCGGAGGACGTCACGTTCGCCGATGCCGCCGCTATGGCCGGAGCGAAGGCGATAGCCGAGGCGGGTGTCGATCCGCAGGCGATCGGTCTGCTCGTGGATACCGCAGTGTGCAGGGAGCGCCTCGAGCCGTCGGCGTCGGTCGACGTGCACAGACAACTAGGCCTGTCTTCTTCGTGTGTGAACTTTGATCTGTCCAACGCGTGTCTGGGATTCATGAACGGCATGCAACTCGCAGCCACCATGATCGATAGCGGTCAGATCGACTACGCACTCATCGTGGACGGGGAGGGCAGCCGGCGCCCGCAGCAAGCCACGATCGAGCGACTGAACGCCCAAGGCGCTTCCCGCGAAGACATTTTGGAGAATTTCGCCACCTTCACCCTGGGATCGGGTGGTGCGGCGATGGTCCTGGGCCGTGCGTCTCAGCATCCCGAAGGCCACCGATTCCTCGGTGGAGTTTCGCGTGCCGCCACCGAGTACAACCTCTTGTGCATGGGCGATCTCGACAAGATGACCACCGATAGCCGTGCCCTTCTCGAAGCAGCGGTGGAGCTTGCGGTCCTGACTTGGACGGATGCCGCCGAGCACTTCGATTGGTCGGACCTGGCCATGTACGTCATCCACCAGGTGTCCAAGGTCCACACCGATGCCATCGCCAGCGCCCTGAAAATCGACCCCGACAAAGTTCCGCAGACCTTCCCGACCCGCGGAAACATCGGCCCAGCGTCGGTCCCATTCACTCTTGCGATAAACGCAGAGCGCTTGATCTCTGGTGACCGGGTCGCGTGCATGGGGATCGGCTCAGGATTGAATTCGGCTGTCATCGACATCGAGTGGTAACCCCAACGCCGCTACCGGCACGCACACCTCCCGACCTTCCGGGATTTGACCCTCGGTGGTCGCGGATCATCACGATCCCGGCTCGGACGGATGCCCGAGAGCGCATCGGCGTCCACACCCTGGACAGCCGCGCCGATTCGGAGTCCGAGTCTGAGCCCGTAACTTTGACGGTCGTTTGCGTGCACGGCAATCCGACCTGGTCCTACCTGTGGCGCAACGTCGCTCGGCAGGCGCCGGAGGGCGTTCGAGTAATCGCCCCGGACCAGGTGGGTATGGGTTTCTCTGCGCGTGAGGACCGCGACGGTCCCCGGCGTCTGGCGCAACGCATCGATGACCTCAGTGAGATCGTTGATGGCCTTGATGTTCGCGGCCCCGTCGTGGTGATCGCGCATGACTGGGGTGGTCCCGTGGCGCTGGGGTGGTCACAGAAAGTCCTCGACCAGCGGGAGAGTCCGTACGAGATCATCGGTGTCGTCCTGACGAACACGGCCGTGCACCAGCCGGAGTACCGCAGCTCTCCTCGGGCAATCGCCGCCACCCGTCTGCCCGGGGTGCTCGGGATCATGACGCGTCGAACCCAAGGCTTCGTGCGGGCGACTACGGCTATCTCCAAAGTCGATGCGAATACCGCTCGGGCGTTTCGCGCGCCGTACCGAAGGTCGATAGAGCGGCGCAGCATCGAGGATTTCGTTGCCGACATTCCGCTCGAGACGAACCATCCGTCGCGGGCGACCCTCGACCGAATCGCCGCGGGTATGGATGCGCTGACGAATATCCCCACCTTGCTGGTGTGGGGTATGCGCGATCCGGTTTTCTCGGTTCGGTATCTGGACGACCTTCGACGGCGGCTCCCCAATGCCGAGGTTCAGCAATTCCACGACGCCGGTCACCTGGTGCTCGAGGATCGACCGGACGCAATATCCGATATTTGGTCTTGGATAGCCGATGTTCGCAGCGGTGCGATTCGGGCAGGTGGGAAATCGGTAGAAGCCGAGGGTCAGTCACCGGATCTGGTGGCGAACCTACGACGACGCTCGGCAGATCTCGGTGCTTACGAGGTGGCGATCGGCGAACCGAGCGTCGATGGTGCGGGGTCCTTCCGAGATGTCACGTGGGCGGCGCTGGATGATCGTGTCGGTCGACTTGCCACGGGGCTTCGAGCCAGGGGAGTGCGTCCGGGCGACAGGGTTGCGGTCTTGATCCCGCCGGGTGCGGACCTGCTCGCAGTTGTCTACGCGGTGTGGTCCCTTGGAGCCAGCATCGTCGTTATCGATGCGGCTCACGGGCCGAGGTCGCTACTGAGGTCGCTTCGCGGGGCCCGGCTCGATCACGTGGTTGCTGCGCGGCGTGCTGAGCCGATCGTTCGGCTGCTTCGCGTGCCCGGTGTGGTCGTGTGGCAGAACCACCTTGCGGACTTGTTGGAGCCTTCGGGCGTTGTCGATCGTGAGCCGCCGGGAGATGCCGGCACCGATGCCGCGATCGTTTTCACTTCCGGCGCCACTGGTCCGGCTAAGCCGGTGGCGTATTCGCGGGCTCGGATTGCCGCCACCCGCGACATGTTGGTCTCGCACTACGGATTCACCGACGCAGATGTCCTTGTCGCCGCGTTCGCGCCGTGGGCGGTTTTGGGTCCCCTGTTGGGGATTTCCTCGGTCATCCCCGAGATGGATGCATCGAGGCCGGGTTCGCTTACCGCGCAGGCTCTCACCGAGGCGATGGAGCACGCAGGTGGCACGGTCATGTGGATGTCGCCAGCGGCCCTGCGATCGGTTCTGCGTGGCGCGTCTGTCGGAAGCGAGGCTCGCGCGCGACTGGCCCGTGCCGGCGGCTCTCTTCGATTGTTGCTGCTGGCGGGCGCTCCGATCGCGGCGGCGCTCCTGCGCGATGTCATTGATGTTTGGCCTGAGTGCGAGGTGCGTACGCCCTACGGGATGACCGAGGTGCTGCCAGCAACAGACGTGCTCGCATCGGAGGTCCTGGCCGAGGGCTCAGGTCATGGAGTGCTCGTGGGAACCGCGTTGCCCGGTGTCGAGATAGCGATAGCTCCACTGGACGCGAACGGCGTTCCTGCCTTTGATCTATCGAGTGAAACGGGCTTGCTCGGCGAGGTGGCGATTCGAGCGCCGCACGCGAAGGATCGATACGACTCCCGTGCGTTCGTCGAACGATTCGCATCGCGTAACCGTGGTTGGCATAGATCGGGAGACATCGGTCTGATCGACCATCGCGGACGGCTGTGGATTGAAGGGCGCCTGGGGCACGTCATCACCACGGTCGATGGCCCTATCGGGCCGGTATCGGTCGAGCAGATGATCGAGGCCGAGCTCGACGGGATGATCGTGGCAGCCGTGGGTGTGGGTCCGGTGGGAGCTCAAGTGTTGGCGGTGGTGTGTGCACCGATGGTTGGTGGTCAGGCGAAGTCCTCAAACGGGAAGACTCCTCTCGATCGCGCGCACGTCCAACTCGCCGATGAAGAACTCACGCAACGGGTTCGCGACATCGCCCGCCGATCGCTGATGCGGGAGATAACCGCCGTCTTGTGGATCGACCGGATGCCGGTGGACATTCGGCACGGGGCCAAGATCGACCGCTCGAAACTGGCCGGCGATGCGGCCCGATTTCTCGCGGGGCATCGGTGATCACCTCTGCTTCGGATGCCGGTCGACTGCTTGTTACCGGTGGGCGCGGGATGCTCGGCAACGCGGTCGTGCGGGCTGCGCTTGCTGATGGTTGGGAGGTGGTCTGCCTTCAGCGTCATCCATCGGGCATGGCCGAGCACACGGGTGTGACGGACGTGCTGGGGTCGGTGTTGGAGCCCGGTGATGTGCAGCGCGCGATCTCCGGCGTCGACGCCGTCGTTCACCTGGCCGCGCGGGTCGGGATCGAGGGGTCTTGGTCGGATTTCGAATCGGTGAACGTTGGTGGAACCCGCGTGCTGCTCGAGCAGGCGATGCAGAACTCGGTACGCGCCTTTGTCTATGTGTCGTCACCATCTGTCGCGCATGTCGGAGAGCCGTTGGTCGGCGCGCTGGCCGATCCCGCCAACCCCGATCGCGCTCGTGGCCACTACTCGCGCTCGAAGGCAATGGCCGAGCAGATGGTGCTCGATGCGTCCGTGTCTATCCCGGTTGTGGCGATCAGGCCGCACCTTGTGTGGGGTCCGCATGACGCTCAATTGGTCGGGCGCATCGTTCAGCGCGCGAAGGCAGGTCGGTTGTTCCTCATCGACGGGGGTCGTGCGTTGATCGACACCACGTACGTTGATAACGCGGCAACGGCCATCATGCGCGCGGTGGATTGCGCGGATAACCCGCGGGTCCGGCGGCGACCATTCGTGGTCAGCAATGGCGAGCCCCGACCCGTTCGCGACGTTGTCGGCTCCATAGTTCGCGCAGCAGGAATCGACACCCCCCTTCGATCGATCCCGCGGGGGCCGGCCTGGGTCGCTGGATCGGCCGGGGAGTTGGCGGGCGCGATCTCTGGTGGCGAGCCTTTCGTGACGCGTTTCCTCGTTGAACAGCTTTCCACCGCTCACTGGTTCGATCCGCGACCGACGCAGGACGCTCTCGGGTGGCGTCCGGGGGTCACCTTCGACGAGGGGATAGAGCGATTGGCCGAGTGGCTCCGGCGCGCCTGAGCGAATTGCCCCCGGGGGAGCGGTAAACATAGGTCACCAGCACAAAGAGCAACGCCCCTCGAAGTATGAGTTCGAGGGGCGTTGCCGTG
>CAZVWA010000032.1:0-13427 GCA_964631085.1 uncultured Rubrivirga sp. | reverse complement strand
GCGATTGCTACCAAACCGGTTCGCCGAGCCACGTCATTCGCCTTCAGCAGTGCATTGGCCGCAAAAGTGCTCCCGGTTTCGTCAACATCCGGCAGATCAGGAAATTCGTCAGTACCGACCAATTCGACATCGACGCCAGCGCTGTGGAGTATTCGCCGAAGTTCGGTGACCTTGTGCTGATTTCGCGTGGCGAGGACGACGCGCCGCGTCATGCGGAAAGTGCAGCTTTCTGTAACTCAGTGAGATCGGCGATTCCCGCCGCAGCAAGGTTCAACAGGTTGTCGAGAAGCGCGCGATCGAATGGTTCTCCCTCAGCCGTTCCCTGCACCTCTACGAAGTTGCCGGCACCGGTCATCACCACATTCATATCCGTCTCGGCGCGGACATCGTCGTCGTAATGCAGATCGAGCCGCGGCTCACCGTCGATGATCCCCACGCTCACCGCGGCCACCGAATCGACCAACGGATTACCCGACACGTGGCCCTCCCCCGCGGCCCAGGTGATGGCATCAACCAGCGCGACGTATGAACCGGTGATCGCAGCCGTGCGGGTTCCGCCGTCAGCCTGGAGAACATCGCAGTCAATCAAGATCGAGTTCTCCCCGAGCGCCTTCATATCAACGACGGCTCGAAGGCTGCGTCCGATGAGTCGGGAGATCTCCTGGGTTCGGCCTCCGAGCTTTCCCTTGACCGACTCGCGCTGATTCCTGGTGGTAGTGGCACGAGGGAGCATCGCGTACTCCGCGGTGACCCAACCCGTTCCCGAATCCTTCAGCCAGCGTGGAACTCCGGGAGTGAAGGAAGCGGTGCAAAGCACCTTGGTCTTGCCGAACGAGACCAGGGTCGAGCCCTCCGCGTGCTCTGACCAGTTCCGTTCGAAGGTCACCGGGCGGAGTTGGTCGGAGGTACGTCCGTCTGATCTCGTCATGGACATGACACTATCCAGCGTGCTGACGCGACGATTGCCGGTGGTGCTGCTCCAGGTGGCCAACCTGCTATCCGGCGTCGGCAACGGGGCCGTCATGGTGATCATCCCGTGGCTGGTGCTGGAGAAGACAGACTCGGCAGCTGCCGCAGGCTTGGTCGCGGCCCTGTCCACGATCCCCGCTCTTGTGGTGGTTCCTGCGGTCGGGATTGCCATCGATCGTTACGGGCGCAAGCCAATGAGCGTGCTGTCCGACATCGCCTCGGCGATCTCGGTGATCGCCTTCCCAATCGTGGGCTGGCTGGTTGGTTTGGATCTGTCGTGGATCCTGATCCTCGCGATCGTGGGGGCGAGTTTGGACCCGGCCGGCTACACCGCACGCAAGTCGCTGATCGTCGACGCAGCACGGGCCGGTGGAGTCCGTCTCGAGTCGTTGAACGGAATCCACGAGGCACTCTTCGCCGCCGGATGGACGCTCGGCCCACTTCTTGGAGCCGGCCTCATCGCGACCCTGGGAGCCGAGCAGGGAATGTGGGTGCCCGGTGCCCTATTCGTCATCGCCGCGGTGTGTATCGCGTCGATGCGGGTGTCGGACGCGGGTCAAGAAGCACGCCAGCACGAGGAATCCCCCACTGGGCTGACCGGGCTCACTCGCGGCGTCATCGCGCTCTGGCACGACAAGGCTCTTCGCACATTGACGATCGCGATCATGGTTCTCGCCGGGGTCTACCTACCCACCGAGAGCGTGATCTTGCCCGTGTACTTCGAAGACCTTGCCCAACCCGAAGGGCTCGGGTTCGTGATCGCCGCACTGGCCGGTGGCAGTGTCCTGGGAGCGCTCGCCTACGGGCCCCTCACAAAGAGGATGTCGCACTACCGAATCATTCAGGTGGCTCTCATCGGCACAGCACTGGGCGTTATTCCGATGGCATTTCTACCGGCGCTTCCGATTCTGGTGTTCTTCGGTTTCATCCTGGGCTTGAGTTGGGGACCAATGCAGCCGCTGCTCAACACACTGGTCCAGATCCGAATCCCTGCGCAAGAACAAGGGCGCGTCTTCAGCGTCCAGCTAACGGCGTTCTACGTTTTCCCGCCGCTCGCAATGCTGATCACGGGAGCCGCCAGCGAGCAATGGGGAGTTCGGGCGGTCTATCCAGTCATTGCGGCGGCGTTACTACTCACAGGAATCATCACTCTGTCGCTGCGATCGATTCGGGACGTGGACCGCACTACAGCGAACTAACGCTGCCAACCTCGGGACCTAGAAAGCGCCGGCCATGTTCCTCGAATTCCCGCGGATCGCCAGTGACGAGAAACTCGTAGGTGGGTGGGCCCGCCTCGAGATCACGCAGGAGGTCGGCAGCAACCAGCACTCGATAGACATCCTTCGCAGTTTCTTCAGCACTCGAGACCAGGGTGACGCTATCCCCCATCACGTATGACAAGACCCCAGTCAAGAGCGGGTAGTGGGTGCAGCCGAGCACCAGGGTGTCGATGTCAGCCGACTGAAGCGGGGCTAAGTAGTTTCTCGCTACCGAGAGCGCTTCATCACCACTGGTCACTCCCGCCTCGACAAGTTCCACGAATTTCGGACAGGCCTGGGACTGCAGCGATATGTGGGGTGCAGCAGCAAAGGCGTCGTCGTAGGCCTTGGACGTAATCGTCGCCTCAGTCCCGATGACGCCGACAACCCCAGACCGGGTAGCCGACACCGCGCGCCGCACAGCCGGATGCACGACCTCGATCACCGGAACGTCATAACGCTCACGAGCATCGCGCAGGGTTGCCGCACTCGCGGAATTGCACGCGATCACCAAAGCCTTGACGCCATCGTCGACGAGGCGATCCATGATTTCGAGGGAGTACTCGCGAACCCGGGCGATGGGCTGCGGACCGTACGGACCGCGTTCGGTGTCGCCGACGTAGCGGATCGATTCATGCGGCAGCTGGTCGATGATGGATCGAGCAACCGTCAATCCACCGAATCCCGAGTCGAAGATCCCAATGGGTGCGTCACTGGTCATGATTGAACAAGCGTACGGCGCGTCATGAGCCGTACGTGGGCGCGTGTCCCTACCCTGTTGGGCGCGAGATCAACGTGATCGCGCAACTTCCCCGAGGAGGGAACATGGCAGCAGACGCAGCAATCAAGCGCCCCGGCGGCGTCACGATCGTCGGAATCCTGATCGCCCTGGCCGGCATTTTGAACCTGACGTTCGGAATTCTTATCGTGTTGTCCGCGTTTGGTGACAACCCAACCTACGTGAACAGTTTCGGCCAGGAAGTCACCGTCTCCACGTTCTACCTGTGGTTCAACGGATTCTTGATGATTTTGCTCGGCCTCATCTACTTCTGGCTCACGCAGTTGACCTTCGCCGGAAGCGCCACGGCACAGATGCTGATCTCGGTCCTCGCCGTCATCAATATCGTCTTCGGGTTCTTCCACTTCGGCAACGGCGGCTGGATCCAAATTCTGGTGAACCTACTTATCGTGCTGATCGTCAACACGGCCAGCGCGAAAGTCTGGTTCAGTCAGATGCGCTAACCAGCACTTTCGCGGCTACACCGAGCCGCCGAATGGCCACTTCGTCGCCCGGAGAGACACGAAGTGGCCATTCGCGTCACAAGCGTGTGCGGTCAGGCCCAGAGTTGGCCCTCGAGGGCAGCCTCGGCCTCCTCCAAAGTGCCTTCGTAGGCGCCGGTGGACAGGTATTTCCACCCGCCGTCGCACACGATGAACGCGATGTCTGCTGACTCCCCGGCCTTCTCGACCTTCTTGGCCACGCCCAATGCCGCGTGCAGGATCGCGCCGGTGGAGAACCCGGCGAAGATCCCTTCCTTGTCGAGAAGTTCGCGTGTTCGGCGCACGGCATCACGCGGACCCACCGAGTAGCGACCCGTCAAAATCGATTCGTCGTACAGCTCGGGAACGAAGCCCTCATCGAGATTGCGCAGTCCATATACGAGTTCGCCGTACCGCGGCTCGGCGGCGATGATCTGAACGTCGGGTTTGCTTTCGCGGAAGAATTTTCCCGTACCCATCAACGTCCCGGTGGTTCCCAAACCCGCGACGAAATGCGTGATTGTCGGAAGGTCTGCCAGCAGTTCGGGGCCGGTGGTTTCGTAATGCGCGAGAGCGTTCGCCTCGTTGCCGTACTGGTAGAGCATCACCCAGTCGGGATTTTCCTCCGCGATTGCCTTCGCAACGCGCACAGCTTCGTTCGAGCCACCTGCTGCGGGGGAATAGATGATCTCCGCGCCCCACATCGACAGAAGTTGGCTGCGCTCGGCGGATGTGTTCTCCGGCATCACGCAGATGAGTTTGTAGCCGCGTTGCTTGGCCACCATGGCAAGGGAGATCCCGGTGTTCCCACTCGTTGGTTCCAGCAATACCGAACCCGGATGCAGCAGTCCGTCCTTCTCGGCTTTCGTGATCATGGCCAGCGCGGCACGGTCTTTCACCGACCCGGTCGGATTGCGATCCTCGAGCTTGGCCCACAACCGGATGTCGGGCGTCGGCGACAGCGTCGGCAGGCCAACCAAAGGCGTGCGACCGACGGAGTCGAGGAGGGAATCGAAGCGCACGTCAGCCGCCGGCCACCGCGGGCAGGATCGTCACGGAGTCGCCGTCGCTCAACTCGGTTGCCAACCCGTCGAGGAAGCGGACGTCCTCGTCGTTTAGGTACACATTGACGAAGCGACGCAAACCCGACTCATCGATTAACCGCTCGCCGATCCCCGAATAGTTCGCGTCGAGGTTGTCGATCAACGCCTGAAGCGTTGCTCCTTCAACTGTGACGATCTTCTCCCCACCTGTGTAGGGACGCAAGATGGTCGGAACTCGGACTTCCACGGACATGGACGGACCTCTCTTTCGATGCCTAGTAAGCCTAAGCGGCGATAGTTGAATCCACTACTACCGGTGAATTAGGTGCAAACCCTTTGCAGTTTGACGAAGTCGACGAATCGCTATTCCACGATCTCCACGATGTCCTCGGTCACCACGCCATCCACAATGTGGAACGAACGCAGTTCGAATGGGCCGTCTTCGGAGCCGGTTTCGCGGGTGGAGACCAGGACGTAGTGGGCGTCGGGTTCGGATGCATAGGAAATGTCGGTTCGGGACGGGTACGCCTGCGTGGCCGTGTGCGAGTGATAGATCACCGCGGGAACCTCATCGCGGTCGTCCATCTCCCGGTACAACCTGAGCAGGTCACCGGAATCGAATTCGTAGAAAGTGGGAGACCGCGCGGCGTTCACCATGGGGATGAAGCGCTCGGGGGCGCCGTAATCCGGACCTGCGATCACACCGCACGCTTCATCCGGGTGGTCTCGCCGGGCATGCGCGACCAGCTCAGTGACGAGGGTTCGGGCGAGGACGAGTGTTCGAGCCACCCAATAAGCCTAGCCTGGATAAATCGGACATAACGTGACACATTTGTGTCGCAATTGCCGATTCACGGCTTGTTCAACTTGCGCTCGCGTGTGTCAACCACCACGCTTCTGTCCGCTGAGCGATCACCGGGAGACCGCGCAGCCACCTGAAACGACCGACGGCAGCCGCCCGGCCGCCGTCCCCTAAGCATGGAGGCTGGAGTGGGAGTTCTCGAACTCGATTACTCGCAATATCAAACCGTCTACAACATTTTGTCGTTTGCGCTGGCATCCATGCTGGCGACATTCGTCTTCCTTCTCGCGGTCCAGGGCCGCGTACTTCCGCGCTACCGACAGGCACTCGTCGTCTCGGCGATGGTCTGTCTGATCGCGGCGTATCACTACTACCGGATCTTCGACTCGTTCCGTCACTCGTACGTAGCGGTCGATGAGGGATCCGCAGCCACCGCGATGAACGCGATGAGCTACATGCTCGTCAATGGCGAGGGCTTCAACGAGGGCTACCGCTACGTCGACTGGCTGCTCACTGTGCCGCTGCTGCTGTTCGAGGCGATTGCCGTCCTCGCCCTTCCGCGTGCACTGCGCAAGTCCCTGCTCATGAAGCTCATCCCCGCATCCGCGCTGATGATCATCCTGGGCTACCCGGGCGAGATCGCCGTCGACACCGCACCGAAGGCCATCTGGGGCGCACTGTCCACGATTCCGTTCCTCTACATCCTGTACGTGCTGTTCGTCGAGCTCACCAAGGCGACGAAGACCCAGCCCGGACAGGTCTCGAAGGATGTCAACGGTCTCCGCTGGCTCCTTCTGGCCACGTGGGGCGTTTACCCCATCTCGTACATGATCCCGATGTTCGGCATCGAGGGCGCTGATGCGTTCGTTTGGCGTCAGGTCGGCTACTCCCTGGCAGACGTTCTCGCCAAGTGTCTCTTCGGCTTGCTGATCTACAAGATCGCTCGCGAAAAGAGCGCTGTCGATTCACCGGAGTTCAACGAGAACGAACTCGAGGAAGCTCCCTCAAGCAAGTAGAGGTAGTAACCGCGGGTTCTCAACAGAACCAGACGGCGGATCGGATGTTCCCGGCATCCGATCCGCCGTCTTCTGTTCTTAGGGCGTCTGTGTTTAGGGCGTCTGTTCGTCGCCGTCAGTCATCGTCGACTACCGGGGCATCATCGACGGTGAATCCGTAAAGGGTGGGATCCAGACACCGCACGAGCGACTCCTGCAGGAAAGTCAGCCAGTCGTACACATGAAAGAGCCCGGCGCGCGGATCTTCTTCCGACAGGTTCGATAGTTCCTCATGGTTGTCCTCGGAGATCTGGATACGCGTTCCGATGGCGATTCGCGCATCGTTCAAGGTCTGGAGCCAACTGTCCGGCGAGGCGACCGAGATCTTCTCCCCTGATCGCTCGATCTCCTCGAGCACTGTCGTTGCATGCTGCACTTTCGATTGCCGAAGGTCGTGCTCGGTGAACCGGCGGAAATCCCGCGCATCATCAGGATCGTCGTAGGCGTCGGGTAGCAGTCGGGCAACAGCGGGATCGTCAGAAATACCGACGTCCCCATCTATCCACCCCAATTGGGCGGCGAGCGGGTCCTGCTCGGGATCGGGCTCCGGGGGCTTGACGAGATCGATGACCTGCCTGGCAACCGAAGCCAGCAAACCTCGCTCCACTTGATCTACGCGCAGCACGATGCGCCCGGTCGCGGTGCGTTGGAATCCGTACGTCATGTCACCCAACTGTCTTCTCGGAAATTCGTCAGTCGTCCCGCTGCATGGTGGCCCATAGCCCGTAGGAATGCATGGCGCCGACGTCTCGTTCCATCTCCTCGCGGGTTCCCGACGACACCACGGCTCGCCCTTCATGGTGGACGTCGCTCATCAGTTTCTCAGCCTTCTCGCGGGAATAGCGGAAGTACGTCATGAAGACATAGGTGACATATGACATCAAGTTGATGGGGTCGTTCCAGACGATGGTTATCCAGGGGCGCTGGGTCTCCACGACCTCCTCGACCTGCTCCTGCGGAGCTGCCTCAACGGGCACGGACGCAACGACCACAGCGCAAGTCTCGCAGGAGCGGGCGGGCACCACGATGCCGCCGTACTCTGGACCCATGGACCAGCATGGGCCGCCACCCGGGATCGCCGTCGGACGCTTCGCCACACCCCCGGCGCGTGAAGACCTGCCCTCGAGCCCCATCCTCGACCGGATCCGCGAGTCCGTGATCGGTGACGACCAAGTGATGTGGGGGCCGTTCGGCCCTCGACGCGTCACCTATGCGGATTACACCGCATCCGGCCGGGCACTTTCCTTCATCGAGGATTTCATCCGTGACGAGGTGCTACCTCGCTACGCCAACACCCACACCGAGTCCAGCGGCACCGGGCTGCAAACCACTCGACTTCGAGAAGACGCCCGCGCCCGCATCAAGGAGGCCGTCAACGCCGACGACCACACCTGCTTGATCTTCTGCGGCTCGGGATCGACCGCAGCCGTCAACAAGATGATCGGTCTGCTGAATTTGCGGTTACCCGCGGACCTCGATGCGAAGTATCACCTGAGTTCGCACATTCCGGCATCGGAACGGCCGGTGGTCTTCATCGGTCCGTACGAGCATCACAGCAACGAACTCCCCTGGCGTGAATCGATCGCTGATGTGATCGCTATTCCGGAAGATTCCGACGGCCATCTCGATATCGACGTGTTGCGCCAACGGCTCGAGGAGTACGCCGATCGCCCTCTTCGCATCGGATCGTTTAGTGCTGCGAGCAACGTGACCGGCATCGTGACCGACACGCACGCCATTAGCACGCTGCTCCACGAACACGGAGCGCTCGCGTTCTGGGACTACGCAGCCTGCGGTCCGTACGTGGACATCGATATGCAACCACGGTGCTCCGAGCACCCACTTTCCTACAAAGACGCGGTCTTCTTATCTCCCCACAAGTTCATCGGTGGTCCCGGAACACCCGGGGTTCTGCTCGTGCGTCGAGAACTAGCCACCAACACGGTTCCCGACATCGTCGGTGGAGGCACCGTCGCCTACGTCAACCCCGAAGAGCACCTGTATCTCACAGATCCCGAACACCGCGAGGAAGGTGGAACACCGGCGATCGTCGAGTCCATCAGGGCTGGGCTCGTTTTCGATCTGAAGGATGCGGTGGGAGTCGACGTGATCCGCGCCCGCGAAGAGGACTTCGTGCGCAGAGCGATCGCGAGTTGGAGTGCCAATCCATCTATCGAAGTGCTGGGCAACACAAAGGCAGAGCGACTGTCGATCACGAGTTTCGTGGTGCGGCGCCCGGGTGCCCGGTACTTGCACCACAACTTCATCGTCGCGATCTTGAACGATCTCTTCGGCATTCAATCGCGCGGTGGCTGTTCCTGCGCGGGCCCGTACGGCCATCGACTTCTGGGCATAGATGTCGAGCGCTCGCATGAATTCGAGCGTGAGATCAGTCAGGGGTGCGAGGGCATCAAGCCCGGGTGGACACGCGTTAACTTCAACTACTTCATCTCCGAAGCAGTGTTCTCCTATCTCGTGGGCGCCGTACATCTCACCGCCGAGTTCGGACATCGACTGCTACCCCTGTACTCCTTCGATCCCGCATCGGGCCTTTGGCAGCACAAGGACGGCGCAATCGAACCGCCCCTGCGCCTGAACCAACTCAACTACGACGAACACGGCCGACTGACGTATCCGGTGCATCACGACCGAGCGCCGGAGACCGCCCTCACCGAGTACCTCGACTTCGCCAGCAACCTCATGGCGTCGATGGGTGAACCGGACCTCGCGGAAAAATTCGCAGGGGGATCGAAGGATTTTGAGACGTTGCGTTGGTTCGACGTCGCTCGCGCTTGATCGGACGTTGACTGGCCAACGCCTCGACTATTTCTTCTTCACCCGAATGGTGAACTCCTGCGAGACCCCCGGCGAGATTCCACCGCTAGCTCGGGAAATCACCCGATACGTCCACCGCTTCTTTGCTTTCTGGGCCCGCGCTTTGATCGTCACCCGCCCCTTGGCGTTGGTGCGAGCACCCTTCACCTTGCGCCACGTGCCATTTTTGAGGACCTGCAGGATTACTTTTTGATTCGCTTGGGCTGGGCGAACTATCGCGCGGACTTTGATCCGATCACGAGACCGGACCTTCTTGGTCTTGGCTCGAGCCGTCACCGTCGCGCCGACGGCCACGTCGAACGCTCCGCTTTGCGAAGCCGCCATAGACCCGTTCTCCGGCACGGTGAGTCGGAGCCGGCCGGCCGCAGGCAACACAACCTGGAAGGCGACAGCGCCATCGGGTCCACTATTCGCTGCCTGAAGCGCCTGCCAATCCTGGCTACCCGCAGCCTGGAACTCCAACGTGACGGGAACGTTCGGAACGGGGGCACCGTTGAACGTCACCGCGCCACTGACCGAAGTCGGCTGTCCAAACGCGACGGCCGGGGTGGCATCAATGGCCACTGCCGCTTCGGCCGGCGCGAGCGATTGCGCATAACTTCGGATGGCCGCCCATTGGGCTGGATTCTCACCACCGATCGTCCATAACGCGGCTCCGTTCAGCCCGTACTGACCGACGAGTTGGGTGCGTGCCAGGACTCCATCGGGACCGACGAAGTTCACCTGACGCTTGGCCTGACACGTTTGACGGATACCCGAGGAGTTCGTCCAGTCGACGTTCTTGGTGTACCGGAAGGAACTTTCCTGACGCACCGGATCCCAGGTGACATCGGCATCGGTCAGACCATAGGTGGCCAGCAGTTCAGGAACATCCGACGCGGTGACCGCTGCCATCGATGTTGCTGAGCGCCATGCTCGGCGCTCGGACGAGGAGCCGTTCTTACTGGGACAAATACCCGACAGTCGGTAAGCCCCACCGCTCTTGGTCCGCGTGCGGGCCCGACCGTAGGTGGGAACTCCGATCTGCAACTTGGCGGCATCCATGACCGTCACGGCGTGCTCGACATTGGCTCGAACCCAGTCGATCGGAGCTATCGGGCCAACGGAGTTGTACGTGTAGTCGTAGGCCATGATCCGGATTCGATCCACATGCGGGGCGATCCCAGGAATGTTGTAGACCCAGTATCCGTTCCGCCCACCGCATCTGTTCCGAGTATCGCAGGGGCCGGGAACAGTCGCTGACAGCAACTTGCCCTGTGCGTGGAGTGCAGCGCCGAGTTCGGCGACGAATGTCGTCCACACAGGAAGGGTTGCGTCCCATGTCGAACGACCATCACTGAATGCGAAGTTCTCATAGTCCAGATCCAGACCGTCATAGCCGTTGTTGACGACAAGTGCGACGAGATCTGCGATGTGCTGACCCCGTAGGGCCGGATCTGCAAGCGTCTGGGCCATTCGACCTTTCCCCGAAGCATCCGCAATTGCGGGGAGCACGACGAGGCCGGCGGCACGAAGCCGCTCCATGGCCCACGCAACGTTGGCGTCACCGTTGGTGAAGTTCGGGTTGAGTTTGACCTGGACTCCGCCACCGCGGCGGGCCGTTGCTGAGTACCAGAAAGGAGAAACGTCTTCGAATAGATCCGCATTGGCGACCGCGCTGTCCACGCCCGTTGGCCGCGCCGGTGATGTCATCCAGTACGGCATCCAGCCGCTGATAACGCGATCGGGGGAATTGGCCTGAGCCTTGGGCGCCCGGCCGACCTGACCCACGAGGAGGCCCGCTATCAGGGCGGTGATGGTGAGCACGGCAAGGGGAAGGCGACGCATCCCAGCATTGTGCGTCATGGTCCTGCGCGACTTTCGAACCTGGTCTACCGCGGGTGTGTCTGACCCCGATTGCTAGCGCAGTACCCGCCCGATATCCCCGGCGGCCCGCGCCACCCGAAGACCGACATCGGATTCATCGATCTCCCGGAAGGAGACCACACCCACGCTCGCTTCCAATCCAGGAACCCCGGTTACCGGAGATGCGAGCCCGAACAGGCCGGGTGCACCGTCCTCGCTCGCGACGATCCACGGTGGGTCCAATGCTCGCGTTCCGGACGTTCGCGCTGCCAAGATCGCTCGGCCCGAAGCCGCGGCTTCCAGTGGACTTCGACTTCCTACGCGGTAGGTGACATGCATGTCCGACCGACTCGGCTCCGCGACAAGTGCCGCGACTGACTCCGCGCCATCGACGAGGGACAAGTACGCGGTGCATCCGACGGCATCGGCCAGCAGTCGCAGCGCCGGAAACGCCGCGTCACGGACGACCGGCTGCAACTGCCGGCCCATTGCCAGCACCCCGAGCCCCAGTCGGCATCGCCCGTCGGATCCGCGTCGGATCAAGGCGTGCTTTTCTAAAGTGACGACGAGTCGATAGACCACCGTTCGACCGATGCCGAGCCTGTTGGCTAGTTCGGTGATCGTCAAACCTTCGCTTGTGTCCGCTACTTCCTCGAGGACGCGAAGGCCGCGATCGAGGGTTTGCGAGGTCTCGGCGGCCATGGCGTCAGCAAACCACGCACCAAGCGATGAAGCGAGGGGCAGGCCGGTGGCCTGCCCCTCGCTTCTCGGTCAATGTCCGGTTAGACAACCGGATGCCCCTACGCGTTGGCCGCGGCCTTCACACTGAAAGAAGCGATGATCTCGTAGATGCCGATCACAACCAACCAGATGCCTACCACCCAGGTGAGGGTGACGAGCGAAATGCCCGGCCACACGAGGACGATGAAGCCACCGATCAGCATCACGATGCCGAAGAAGATGTTCCAACCGCGACCGTCCTTGTTTTCGAAACCGAGGAACAAGGTGGAGAAGCCACGGAACAAGAAGCCGATACCGATGAACAGACTCAAGATGTAGAGCTCCTGGAATTCACCGCGGATCGCGAAGATGCCCAGCACGAGGGACAAGATGCCCGTGATGATGAATAGGGCGCGCATTCCTCCCGTAAGCCCGGAGGCGAAACCACGGACGATGCTGAAGATGCCGGAGACGATCAGCCAGACGGCAAAGACGATTGCCACGACCAAAATCGTCTTGCCCGGCCATACGAGCGCCGCGATACCCACCAACAGGCTCAAGATGCCGGCGAACAGCAGCACCCACCAGTTGCGGCCGATGGCCGTCATCATGCTGTCGGGATTTTCCTCGACAATGACAGTTTCACTATTCGACATGCACATCCTCCTGATATCGGCTGGCGGGGTGTTTCCCCTCGTGCCGCGTAGATGCTAGGGGCAATAAGGCCTCATGTGGGGGATGTAGCGGTCAACAGCCGTCCAAGTTCCGTGGTGGCACGGAGCCAGGGTCGGGCTCTACTGCCCCTCAGCCCACACGTCAGGGTTCAGCCAGACTGCTTCGAGTTGCTCCAATTGTCCGTTTTCTAGGAGCGTATTCAGGGCTCGATCGACGCAAGCGGACAGCGGATTGCCTCGGACCATCGCCAGTGAGAACTCGACATTCGGCGGCTCGGCTCCGGCGACATTCGTGATCGGAGCACCAGTGGTGGATAGGAGCCATTCGGCTGTGAAATCGTCCATCAAGCGGGCGTCGATGACATCTCGCGCCTGCTCCATCTCAATCCCCGCACGGGCCCACATACCGAGCCCACCTCCCTCGGGAATCCAGTTCTTGCCGATCAGCCACGGTCGACCAACGCCTTGCACAGATGCTGCAAAACGGAGGGTGGACGGGTCGATCTCTTGATCCACACCCAGCAGAGCTTGACGTACATCGTTATCGCTCACGTCCAGGACCATGCCGGTCGCGAGGTAGGGCTCGGAGTACTCCAGTGCAGGGAATTCATCGGGCCGAGCCACGTAACCGTCGACGGCGATATCGAAGTCCGTGAACTCTCCAGACAAGACTTGCTCGGGAGGCACTAGCTGCCATGTCACTTCCTGCGATCGGAAACCCATTTCTTCGGCTATCGCGTAGGCCAGCTGGGACTCAAAGCCCTCCTGATCGGTGGGGTCATCGGACAAGAAGTACGGTGGCGCCGGCGCGGCTTCCGTCGCGAACGTCAAAACTCCCGGCTCGACGGTCGTCAAGTTTGGCTTGGCACAAGGGTCGAGGATGGCAACTTCCGCCAGATCATCATCTGGTTGGTCTACAGGTCCGGCCGTTTCACCACCATCACCCGCTGCGCACCCGGCAACGA
>CAZVWA010000031.1:0-13536 GCA_964631085.1 uncultured Rubrivirga sp. | reverse complement strand
AGCAACGAGGTGTCCAGGACACGACCGTACGTCAAATACCTCACCTGATCACGGGAGAAATCGGCCCATGCACCGCGCGCCAGGGTCTTGCCCACGGAAGGTACGAGCGCTGCGGGCAGCGCAAGTGATGGTTTGCCCAACCGTCCAAGAGCCTGGGATAGCAGCACCACACCCTCTCCCGCAACGTTGCACGTCCCCGATGTTCGCTGGAGAACTATCCGTCGGGTCACCTCGATGGCATCGTCTTCGTGGACGAACTGCAAGCGTGGGTCAAAGCCCAACACGGTCGGAACCAGGGGCATCGTGAGATAGGACGTCATGCCCGTACGCATTCCCGGCCCGACGATGTTCGCAAAACGCAGGGTCGCGATGCCGACGTCGGGACGGCGCCGGGCGAAACCACGGACGTATTCCTCCACCTCGACCGAATCCTTGGCCCATCCAGATGTGGGCGGATGTCGGGGTGTGGAACCCTCGGAGATCATCGCCGGATCTCTCGGACCACTTCCGTACACGGCAGCGGTCGACTTCACTACGAGGTGCCGAATACTGGGCGCTCGCTGGCACGCGCCCAGAAGTTGCATCGTCCCGATGACGTTGATGTCCTTCATCACAGAGCGCCCACCGGCCTGACGCGGTGTGGCGATTACACCCATGTGGACGACGGTGTCGACCCCTGCCTCATCGAGCAACTTGGTGATGGAAGGACTGCGGATGTCGGCGCGAACAAACTCCGCAACCAGCGGGCGCTCGGGGGGAACGACGTCTACCCCAATGACACGATCGATGCCGGGCTGGTCGACCAAGCGGTCAGCCATCTTGCCGCCGAGGTACCGGGAGACCCCGGTGACGACGGCAACGACGCCCACGGTGGGGCCCTCTACCTACTTCTTATTGCGGCGCTGAACCCGCGTACGACGGAGCAGTTTGCGGTGCTTCTTCTTGGCCATCCGCTTACGGCGCTTCTTGACCACAGAGCCCATGAACTGCCTCTACTCCCTCTTCGACCGGTCGCGCCGGAATCTCTAACCTCGTCCTTCGAGGCGATCAGGCGGGAAGCCTACCTGCACCCGTTCGGCCGGTGGCGATTCACCCTCGGGACTAAGCGGTTTCGATGAACGAGTCCCGAAGGTAGTCGTGAACGGCCTGCTCGGGTACCCGGAATGACCGACCGACGCGAACGGCAGGAAGGTCGCCGTTGTGTACGAGTCGGTACACGGTCATTTTCGATACCCGCATCACTGCAGCGACTTCAGCAACAGTCAAGAACTTCACGTCACCGAGGGGGTTCTCCGTGGTGTTGGGCATCGGCTGCTTCCATTCGTTCTCTCGCCGGTCCGCTGTGCCGGCTGATCAGGTCTGTAGATGCGCACACTAGTGCCGGATGGGTCAGCAGGAAAGTTGAATCCCGAAAATGACCACCTCACCGCCCGAATCGCAACCACATTCGGCAGGGCTGCGTCCCCCGCGACTCCCGAAAGGCCGTCACTTCGCGGCATCCGCCTGCTCACGTGACATTTCCTGACCTCTGTCGCTCGCAGCCCGCATCGCCGCCTCGACGATCAACGGCAACCCCCGCTGGTCGAAGACGCTCGTGGCGGCCGCTGTGGTCCCACCCTTCGACGTGACCGCAGCCCGCAGTCCCGCGGGATCACCGGGCGATGCGGCGAGGAGTTCGGCAGCACCCGAGATCGTCTCGGAAACCAACAAGGCGGCGGTGTCGGGATCGAGACCTAGTTCGACGGCGCCTTTGGTCATCGACTCGGCGAGGTAGAAGACATACGCCGGTCCGCTGCCTGAGGTTGCTGTGAGCGCATCGATCAGTGACTCGGGAATCGTCACGACGGTGGATACGGGCGCCAATAGCGCGGCCACCTGATCGAGTTGTTCAGGGGAACACTTTGCTCCGGCGCAGAGACCGACCACACCTCGTCCGACACGCACCGGGGTGTTGGGCATCGCCCGCACCACGGCGGCGCCGGTCGGCGCGATCGATTCCAGCAATTCCAGCGGCACGCCCGCCGCAATCGAAACGACTGCGCATCCGTGCTTGATCGACTCAGCTGCTTGTCGAAAAACGTCTGTGATCTGATGGGGCTTCACAGCGAGGAAGACCGCGTCGGCGTCGCGGACGGCGTCGGTGAGCGACGCCACCTCGACATCACCCCGCTGACGCCACTCGTCGGCACGTTCGTCATTGGCTTCGACAATGACAACGTCGATTCCCGGGACTCCGGTCAGGATGCCTTCGACGATGGCACCCCCCATGGCACCCCCGCCGATCATTGCAACGCGTTTCATGGCCGCCTACTGTGCCACAGCTCCGGGCAGCGGCTTGGTGGGATCGAGCAGCCTTTGGATCGTGGGTGCCACCAATCCCACTACCTGCTCCTCGGATGCCGATGCCAGTGGCTCCACCGCCAGTCCATACCGGGCGATGACGACGCCCCCGAGGTAGGACGTGATCAGCGCACCGCGCATTCGAGCATCGGGAATACCCGCTCGGACGAGCACCTGGTCGACCACTTCACCGGTAACGAATTCCCATACCGCCCGAACTCCTCCGGGGGTGCTGGTCATAGCGCTCGGGATCGATGGGGCAATCGAGCCCACGTCGTCGCGCAATTGCTCGTTCTCGGCAGCATGCAGCGCCATGCGCACGAGCCTTTCGCCCATGCCATCCAACCCCGGCGCTACCAACCGCGGGATGGCCGAAGCCGGATCGAACGGCAAGTCCATAACAGCAGCGAACAACTCCGCCTTGTTGCGGTAATAGGACGACAACACCGACGGCCCCACGCCGGCTGCTGCGGCGATCGACTTCACGGTAACCGATGCATACCCGCGGCGCTCGAACACCGCACGGGCTGCACGCTCGATCGCCGCCTGCCGATCATCGCGTTCCGCGGTCACTCGCTACTCCTTAGGTGCTGGTGAGCGAAAGCCCTAGTCTCCCGCAGGTCGGCCACGCGTTCCTCGCGATCGGCCGCGCCACGGGTGGAGACTTCCGCGATGACCGAGCCGCCGAATCCCGAGCGCCCCAAAGCCTGGAGAACTTCCGCCACCGGTTGATCGCCGCGCCCGGGAATCAAGTGCTCATCGCGGGCGGAGTCGGTGCCGTCCGCCAGGTGAATGTGCGCAACGCGATCGGCGAGATCGGCCACCATTTCCCGGGGATCGGTACGAGACACCGCAGTGTGGGAGAGATCCACCGTCGCGTGCCGGTAGTCCTGATTACGAATGTCCCAGTCCGGGGAGTAGGCGCCAAGCGATGACGGACCAGCGCGCCAGGGGTACATGTTCTCGACGGCGAATCGGACATCGGTCACTTCTTCCATTCGTTCGATGCCCTGTTCGAAGGACCTGGAGTATTCGCGCTGCCAGCGAAACGGTGGATGCACGACCACGGTCGACGCCCCGAGGCCCTCCGCAACTTCCCTGGCCTTCTCCAACTTGCCCCACGGATCCGTTCCCCACACCCGTTGAGTGATCAAAAGGCAGGGGGCGTGGATCGACAGGATCGGGACTTGGTAGTGATCAACGAGTGCTTTGAGTGTGGCTTGGTCCTGGCTCATGGCATCCGTGCCGACCATGACCTCGATGCCGTCGTAACCCAGGTCCGCAGCCAATTCGAAAGCTACGGCCGTCGACTCCGGATAGACCGACGACGAGGACAATCCGACCTTCCACTCCTGGGCCATCGTCAGTCCTTCGCCCGGCGCCAACGATCAGCGATGATTCCTGCCACCCAAACAGCGATCGCGCCAGCAATTCCGACACCGATCGCGACCAGGCTGTAGCGCTCCGGTCCGAGACTCAAGGCGAAGAACGTTGACAACGGTGGGATGTACAAGACGGCCACGAAGGCCACGACCATCCCGCCGATGATGCCCCAACGCACCAGGTTCAATGGACGAGCCGAGATAGCGAGCACGCCAGTAGCGACGATGAACAACGTGACCGTTGCTGCCTGCTGGGCGTTCAACACCGGCTCTGAAACCCACAGCGCGATCGCGTAACTGGTCCACGCCGACACCGCAGCGATGATCCCCGCAGGAATCGCGAATACGAGCACCCGCTTAAAGAAGCCGGGGCGGAAGCGCTCCTTGTTCGGCATCAGTGCCAAGAAGAACCCTGGAATGCCGATTGTGAGGGCACTCACCAAAGACAGGTGGCGGGGTAGAAAGGGGAAAGCCACGGCGAAGACCCCCGTCATCACCGAGATAACGGTGGAATAGACGCTCTTGGTCAAGAAGACGTCCGAGACGCGCTCGATGTTTCCGAGCACACGGCGACCTTCGGCGACCACGCTGGGCAGCACGGACCACTTGCTATCCAAGAGCACTAACTGAGCCACCGCACGAGTGGCACCGGAACCGCTGCCCATCGCTATGCCGAGATCGGCGTTCTTCAATGCCAAAACGTCGTTCACGCCGTCGCCGGTCATCGCCACAGTCGAACCCCCGAGATGGAGTGCATCGACCATCTGTTGTTTCTGCGCAGGCGCGACTCGACCGAACACCGAGTGCTCGGACATGGTTTGGGCAAGGTCATCGGTGTCTGTGGGCGCATGCCGAGCATCGATCGGATCCTCGGCTCCCGGGACTCCCGCCTGTTGCGCGATGGCGCCCACGGTCTCCGCGTTGTCCCCTGAGATCACCTTGACCCGAACGCCTTGATCGAGGAAGTACTCGACTGTTCCCCGCGCATCGTCTCGAAGCCGTTGATCGATGATGACGAGAGCCTGGGGCGTAACAGCTCCGGGACCGTGATCGGCGTCCACGGCTCGGGTTTGGTCCTGCGCCGCCGCAACGACGAGCACCCGCGCCCCTTGATTCGCGTACGGCGTAGCGAGTTCACGAACCCGGGCATCGTCGGGAACGACCATCTCCGGCGCCCCCAGCACCCAGGCTCCGTGATCGGCGAAAGCGACCGAGGCCCACTTCCTCGCACTCGAGAACGGAACCGTGGACGTAACGGACCACCCCGGGTCGGCGCACGACTGAGCGATCGCCAGGATCGTTGGATTGGGCGAGGTCTCGGCAGCGGCAAGGGCACCGAGGACTTCGCGGAGTTCGCTCTCGGAGCGATTACCGACCGCAACCACATCACCTAGGTGCATTCCCGGTTCGGTGAGAGTTCCGGTCTTGTCTGCGCAGACGGTGTCCACGCGCGCCAGAACCTCGACCGCGGGAAGGTCCTGAACAAGCACCCGGCGTTGAGCCAGGCGAATGACCGACACTGCCATCGCGATGCTCGTCAACAGCACGAGTCCCTCGGGAACCATGGTCACAACCCCCGCGATGGTTCCCCGGATCGCTTCATTGATCGGCAACTGCGCACGCAGCAACTGGGACGTAAGGAGCAGAATTCCGACGGGCACGAGGAAGTAGCTGACGATACGGATGAATTTGTTGATGGCATCGCGAAGTTCGGAATTTGTGAGTTCAAACTTCTTGGCCTGCTCGGTCAGTCCGGCGGCGAAGGACTCTCGACCGACTCGGGTCGCCTGATAGATGCCCGAGCCGGCAACCACGAAAGAGCCGGACATTGCCGCCTCACCTGGATGCTTGTCAACGGGATCGGCTTCACCCGTGAGCAGACTCTCATCTATTTGTAGGCCGTTGGCCTGCAGAACGGCACCGTCGACAACCAATTGATCCCCGGCGCTGAGGAGGATGACGTCGTCGAGCACGATCTCCGAGGGTCGAACCTCGGTATCCACGCCGTTTCGGCGCACCACCGGTTTGGCTTCGCCGATAACGGCCAACTTCTCGAGCGTTCGAGATGCTCGGTACTCCTGCACGATGCCGATCAAGGTATTCGCGACGATCACGAATCCGAACAGTGAATCCTGGATCGGGGCCACGAGCAGCATGACGATCCATAGCGAGCCGATCAAGCCGTTGAACCACGTGAAGGTGTTCTTTCGCACGATGTCGGCAAAGGACCGTGCGTTGGCGGTTGGGGCTTCGTTGATCTGCCCTTGCTCGATCCGCTTCCGGACCTCGTCGTCGCTCAGGCCTCGGTCGACGGACACCCCGACCGCCCCCGACTCCAGCGAACTACTCATCGCATCAAGCCGTCCATGCGCCGCAGGATGACTCCCTCCCGCAGCGCCCACGGACACACGTCCAACTCCTCGACATCGAGCAGATCCATCGATGCCTCGGCCACGATCGCCCCAGCGAGCAACTGACCTGCTCTCCCGGAGGACACACCTGGAAGCTTCGCGCGCTCGGCGACCGAGAGGTCCGATAGCAACGTGACCAGTTGGCGAACATCGGCTAACTTCAATCGACGACGGGCAAACGGACCTTCGGACGATGCCGGAGCGCCCGCGATTCGGGCCAACTGTTTGAACGTCTTACTCGTTGCCACCGACAGCATCGGCTCCGCGGCACGTCGAATCGGGCCGATGGAGTCCGCAATGAGGGCGCGGGCGTGCTTACGCAAAGCCTTGGCTTCGGAGGCCGATGAGGGATCGGTGGTGATGAAATCGCGGGTTAGGCGGCCAGCACCGAGGGGCAGGGAGACTGCGACTTCAGGTTCCTCGTCGGCTCCGATGGCCAACTCCAATGAGCCTCCCCCGATGTCCATCAACAGTATGCGACCCGAGGACCACCCGAACCATCGTCGAACCGCGAGGAAGGTCAGCCGCGCTTCGTCGTCTCCGGACAACACCTCGATCGAGATCCCCGTTCGGGTGTTGATCTCATCGATGACGTCGTCGCCGTTCCCAGCACCCCGAATGGCCGAGGTCGCGAACGCGATGATCTCGGTAGCACCCTGCTCCTCGGCGAGTTCTTGGCCTTCTTCGATGAAGCCCACGAGGGAGTCGATCAGGGAACGATCGATGTTCCCCTCGGAGTCGATGTGCTCGGCGAGGCGCATCTGAGTCTTGTGCTTGGAAGCGGGAATCGGAGCAGCGCCGTAGTGCGCGTCGACCAGCAATAGGTGGACGGTGTTGCTGCCCACGTCTAGGACACCCATGCGCACCGTCCCACCCTATGTCCAGAACACACCCCCGCGCCGTCGCCGATGTCACCGTCCTCGCCTAGGCTTTCGTGGTGCCTGAAGTTCCCTTGGATTTCCCGCGGCAGTGGATCGAATTCGTCGACCCCGCCGACGACAACCAAATCATCCGCGCCGACCTCACCTGGCTCACCTCCAAATGGACGTGCATCTTCGGACGGGGCTGCAAAGGCATCGACGCCGATCGCCCCGATGCCGGATGCTGCGTGCACGGCGCCCATTTCTCGGAGAAGAAGGACAAGAAGCGCGTCGAGAGGTGGGTTGAGAAGCTCACTCCGGAGATGTGGGAGAACCACGATCTCGGCAAGAAGGGCGGATGGACCGAGAAGGAGGACGGCGCCAGCAAGACGCGCGTCATCGACAACGCGTGCATCTTCCACAACTCCGAGGGATTCGACGGCGGCTTCGGTTGTGCGCTCCACCACCTCGCTGACCAAGAAGGTGTTTCCTTCATCGAGACCAAGCCCGAGGTGTGTTGGCAACTGCCACTGCGCCGTACCTACGAAGATCGCGAGTACGAGGACGGCACCGAACGCCTCGTCGTCGTCCTTGGCGAGTACGACCGCCGCGGCTGGGGCGAAGGAGGCCACGATTTCCAGTGGTACTGCACCGGCAACACCGATGCCCACATCGCCACTGACCCCGTATACGTCGGGTCCAAGGACGAGATCGTCGCATTGATTGGCCAACAGGCCTACGACGTCCTCGCCGATTTGTGTGTCAAGCGTGAAGCTCTGCTGCGCGGAAACCCAACCGATCCGGCCCTAGCCCCGCATCCGGCCGACCCAGTTTCCTAGCCGGCGACCACCGTGGCCAAGTCCAAGCCATCATTTGAATGCTCCGCCTGCGGAGCGAGTTCGTTGCGCTGGACAGGCAAGTGCGTGAAGTGCGGGGAGTTCGGGACGGTTGCCGAGGTCGTGCCCACTACTCCGGCTCCGGGTCGACGCGCATCGACGCAAGGCGCATCCCCGGCCAATCCGGCCCGACCCGTGTCGACGGTGACAGCCCAGGGGCCGGTGCCACGCATCAGCACCGGTATCGGCGAATTCGACCGGGTGCTCGGCGGCGGGCTCGTCGCCGGCCAGGTTCTCCTTGTCAGCGGAGAACCCGGCGCCGGTAAGAGCACGCTCCTGCTCAACGTCGCCAATGCGATCACGGTCAACACCAAGAAACCCGCGCTCTACGTTTCCGGGGAGGAATCCGTAGACCAAATTGCCGTGCGCGCCTCGCGCATCGGGGTCGACAGCGAGCAACTGTTCATTGCCGATGAGACCGACCTCGCGAACGTCATTGGCCACATCGACGATCTCGGCAGGGATGTCTCGCTGGTGATCGTCGACTCGGTTCAGACCATCGCGTCGGCCGATGTCGACGGCCGCGCTGGCGGAGTTGCGCAGGTCATGGAGGTCGCCCAGGCACTCACAAGGGTGGCCAAGGAACGCGGCATACCGGTATGCCTGGTCGGCCAAGTAACCAAGGAGTCCACCGTGGCCGGCCCGCGAGCACTCGAACACATCTGCGATGCCACGCTCTCCCTCGACGGCGATCGACAGACATCACTTCGCCTTCTGCGTGCGGTAAAGAACCGTTACGGCCCGGCGGACGAGGTTGCCTGCTTCGAGCAGACCGACCGCGGTATGCAGGAGGTTGTGGATCCGAGCATGCTCTTTCGCGAGGAACGGCAATCCCCCGTTCCAGGGACCTGCGTCACGGTCACCATCGAGGGCCGGCGAGCGATGCTCGCGGAGGTGCAAGCCCTGGTCGCGCCCACGACCAACCCGAATCCACGTAGAGGAGTCTCCGGGCTCGACTCCTCGAGAGTGGCGATGCTGGTCGCGATCACCGAACGTGTTGCCGGGCTCAAACTCGCGGACAAAGACGTCTTCGTGGCGACGGTGGGAGGAATCAAGCTCTCCGATCCCAGTACCGATCTAGCAACGTGCCTGGCCATCGGATCAGCCGGCAAGGACACGCCTATCGAGCTGAACGTCGCCGCGATCGGTGAAGTCACCCTCTCCGGAGATGTCCGCCGGGTGCCGATGATCAACCAACGCGTAGCCGAAGCGACCCGGCTCGGTTACACGCGGATCCTTGCGCCCACGGGAACCACCGCCACACTCGACAAGCGCACAGCCAGCGCACAGATCACCGAAGTAGCGAACCTCGCCGAGGCGTTGCGTCACATTCGATCGAGAAGTGATTCCAACCCGGACTTCTAGTTCTTCTTATTGCTTAGGGCGAACGGTGTGCCCTCGCTTGAGATATTCAGATTCCGGCCTACTACTTCGTAGCGACCGGCCTTGGCCTTGCGACCTTTGCCATCATCCGGGCAGCCCTTCTGGCTCAGGCGGCTGTTCCACGTCAACGTCGAGACAGCCTGCTTGCCCGGAGCCATCAAGGTCACGCTGGATTCATCACTCGTAGCGCAGTCGTCGCTGGACCAGACGTGGTAGCCACCCGACGTAATCTCCAACTCGTTCGCCTTCGGGCCAATGTCCCGATAGCAGGGAACTTCTCCAACGTTGGTGATCGTCAGAGTCAAGATCGGATCCTGCTGGCCGACGCGGTAGGTGGAGGAGTCGGTCGTCGCGGTCACCTCGATCGCCGAATCCTGGCAATCGGTCGGCTCGGCGGGTGTCGCAACGGCTTCCCCCGGCTGCGCTTGCGGATCGCCGTCCTCACCCACAACCTCGCCATCGACTTCGCCGTCCACCACCGCGGCCTCTTCCGAGGAGCTGCTCGGTGTGGCCGAACTGCGGGCACCGAGCAGCCACCAGGCTCCCAGTACCAGCGTTAGGAGCACCAGGACGATGGTGCCGCGGCGGACCCAGTAGACAACGGGTGGCTCGGGTCCCACGGGTTGCATGAGGCCGGCCATGTTGTCCACGTTACTGCGACGCATAGCAAGCCATGAAACGATCCGGGCCGTGGCGAAGGACACAAATCGTGTTGATCGGGTCTGCAGGTGGTTCGACCGCAGCGCCCGACCCTTGCCGTGGCGTCAAACCAGCCCCTGGGGGGTTGTCGTCTCGGAATTCATGCTCCAACAGACACCTGTGAACAGAGTCGAGCCCGTGTGGCGGGCCTGGATGGACCGCTGGCCCGAACCAGCGGATCTGGCACGCGAACCTTCCGGCGAGGCCGTGCGTGCCTGGGGGCGCCTGGGCTACCCGCGACGGGCCATTCGTCTGCACGCCACGGCTACAGCCATCACCGAGGACTATGGCGGCATCGTTCCCTCCACGGAGGCCGAACTGCGCGCCCTTCCCGGAGTGGGCGAATACACGGCCGCGGCGATCGTTGCCTTCGCGTTCGGACAACCGTCGGTGGTCTTGGATGTCAACGTACGTCGGGTCATCGCACGGGCCTGGGGTGGAGTCGATGAACCTGCGTCGCACATAACGGCCATGGAACGGACCCTGGCTCAGGGGTTGACCGCGGCGGCGTCGGACTCCGCCGGGTGGGCGGCGGCCAGCATGGAACTCGGCGCGCTCGTATGCACCAGGCAACAACCCGATTGCGGTTCGTGTCCGCTGCAACGCTCCTGCGCGTGGCGTAGGGCCGGCTTCCCAACGCTGGATGTACGACCGAGACGGCAGCCGCGCTTCGAAGGCAGCGATCGGCAGGCCCGCGGTCGCATCCTGGCCGTGCTGCGTGCTGCGGACGGAGCCCTCACCGGCCAGCACCTCCTCGCAGCCGTCGCAGATCCCGACCAGGGCGAGCGCGCGCTCGCTTCCCTGCAAAACGATGGCCTCATCATCACCGTCGGAAAGAAGTTCGCGCTTCCCCACTGAGCGGTTCGAACCTTTCGCGCTATGCGGACTCGCGTGGCAGCGGTTGCCGATCCCCTACCCGGATGACCTGACGTTCGCCCAGCGGTGCCTTCAACACGACGTCGGCCCAGGTTCGATCACCGACGATCCCGGTCGACGGGCAATCCGAGGTGCGCGAGCGCTGCACTTGAGCCTCGACCTCCACCCGCGGACCACGCTCGAAGGCCGTTACCTGAACTTCCTCATCCGAACACAACCCGCGCGGTGGCAATGCAACCGCAATCTGGATCTGACGCTCGTCGACCGTTGGACGATAGGCGACGGGTTGCAGATCCTCGGTAACCAAACCCAACGATCGAAGGGGGCCTACTCCCCCCATCAGCCCCGCTCCCACAACGAGAACCGCGACGACCGCAATCGCCACGAGGACCCACCACACGATCCGAGGAACCCGACGACGCGGCCCGTCGTACTCGTTCATTCCGGGGATGAGCGGACCAGATGTCACAACTCATCCCCTTCCTGGTCACTCCTGCTCGGCTGCCTCGATGGGCGGGGCGTCGGGAAGCTCGGCCTTGGGTGTCGGCGTGAAGGAGAAGGTTCGGTCATCACCTTCCCCATCGACATCGACGACCACGATCGAGCCGGGCGTCAAATCCCCGAAGAGCATCTTCTCACTCAGCGGGTCTTCGATCTCGCGTTGAATGGTCCGACGGAGTGGACGAGCGCCGAGAGTGGGGTCGTAGCCGCGCTCGGCGAGCAGCGACTTAGCCACGGGCGTCAATTCGATCGCCATGTCCTTGTCCTGCAGGCGCTTCTCCAGGCTTGCGATCATGAGGTCAACGATCTCGATGATCTCAGACTCGGTGAGCTGATGGAAGACGATGACGTCGTCAATGCGGTTCAAGAACTCAGGGCGGAAGTGCTGCTTGAGTTCCTGCTGCACCTTGGACTTCATCTGCTCGTACGCATTGCCCTCGTTGCCGTCCGGCGCAAAGCCCAGCATCAGGCCCTTGGAGACGTCACGGCTACCGAGGTTGGTGGTCATGATGATGACCGTGTTCTTGAAATCGACCACGCGACCTTGGGCATCGGTCAGGCGACCTTCCTCGAGAACTTGGAGGAGGGAGTTGAAGATGTCCGGGTGGGCCTTTTCGACCTCGTCGAACAACACCACGCTGAACGGCTTGCGGCGCACTTTCTCGGTGAGCTGACCGCCCTCTTCGTAGCCCACGTAGCCGGGAGGCGATCCGAACAGCCTCGATGCCGTGTGACGCTCGGAGAACTCGCTCATGTCTAGGGAGATCAGGGCGTCTTCATCACCGAACAAGAATTCCGCGAGCGTCTTGCTCAACTCGGTCTTGCCGACGCCCGAGGGGCCAGCGAAGATGAACGAGCCGGCCGGACGGCGCGGATCCTTCAGACCAGCGCGGGTGCGACGAATGGACTGAGACAGCGCTTTGATCGCGTCCTCTTGGCCAATGACGCGACGATGGAGTTCCTCCTCCATCCGACGCAGCTTCTCGATGTCGTCCTCCGTGAGGTCGGACACCGGGATACCGGTCATGAGAGCAAGGACCTCGCCGATCAATTTCTCGTCGACCTCGGCAACAACGTCGAGGTCGCCCGCTTTCCACTCACGTTCCCTTTCGGCTTTCTCCGCGAGCAGGTTCTTCTCCACATCGCGCAGGGACGCAGCCTTTTCGAAGTCCTGGGCGTCGATAGCCGATTCCTTCTCTTTACGGACGTCGGCGATGCGGTCGTCGAACTCGCGCAGATCCGGAGGTGCGGTCATCCGACGAATACGCAGCCGCGAACCAGCTTCGTCGATGAGGTCGATTGCCTTGTCCGGCAGCTGCCGGTCGGAGATGTAGCGGTCGGACAGACGGGCGGCGGATTCGAGAGCTCCGTCGGTGATGGACACCCGGTGGTGGGACTCGTAGCGATCACGCAGACCCTTGAGGATCTCGACCGTGTGCTCGACGTCGGGAGCGTCGACCTGGACCGGAGCGAATCGACGCTCGAGCGCCGCGTCCTTTTCGATGTGCTTGCGGTACTCGTCGAGCGTGGTCGCACCGATTGTCTGGAGTTCACCGCGAGCGAGCATCGGCTTGAGGATGCTCGCGGCATCGATGGCACCTTCGGCCGCCCCCGCGCCCACGAGAGTGTGCATCTCATCGATGAAAAGCACGATGTCACCGCGGGTCTTGATTTCCTTGAGCACCTTCTTCAAGCGTTCCTCGAAGTCTCCGCGGTAGCGGCTACCGGCGACGAGGGCGCCGAGGTCGAGCGTGTAGAGCTGCTTGTCCTTGAGGGTCTCGGGTACTTCGCCACGAACGATGTCCTGTGCCAAACCCTCGACGATCGCGGTCTTGCCCACACCGGGCTCGCCCACGAGCACCGGATTGTTCTTGGTGCGGCGAGATAACACCTGCATCACGCGCTCGATCTCCTTGGCGCGCCCGATCACCGGATCGAGTTGCCCCTCACGAGCCGCGGCAGTGAGGTTTCGGCCGAACTGATCAAGGACCAAGGACGACGACGGCGTGCCCTCTTGCGGTCCGCCGGCGGTCGCCGGCTCCTTGCCTTGATAACCGGAAAGCAGCTGGATGACCTGCTGGCGCACCCGGTTGAGGTCGGCACCCAACTTGACCAGGACCTGAGCGGCGACACCTTCGCCCTCGCGGATCAGACCCAGCAGGATGTGCTCGGTCCCGATGTAGTTGTG
>CAZVWA010000030.1:11021-13803 GCA_964631085.1 uncultured Rubrivirga sp. | reverse complement strand
TCGCCCATCTCGCCTTCGATCTCCGCTCGCGGAACGAGTGCGGCGACCGAGTCGATGACAATGAGGTCGATTGCGCCGGAACGAACCAACGTGTCCGCGATCTCCAGGGCCTGCTCACCGGTATCGGGCTGGGAGACATAGAGGTTGTCCAGGTCGACACCCAGTGCCTGGGCGTAGTCCGGATCGAGGGCGTGCTCGGCGTCCACGAACGCAGCCAGGCCGCCGGATGCTTGGACGCTTGCGATCGCGTGCAGCGCGACCGTGGTCTTGCCCGAGCTCTCCGGCCCGTAGACCTCGATGATGCGACCGCGGGGCAGCCCGCCGATGCCGAGCGCCACGTCGAGGGCGATCGATCCGGTTGGGATCACCTCGATGGGCGCGCGACCCTCGTCGCCAAGGCGCATGACCGATCCCTTGCCGAACTGACGCTCGATCTGGGACAACGCGGTTTCGAGCGCCTTCTCACGATCATCGGATGCGCTGATAGACGTCAACGGGGTGCTGGACTTGGCGCTGTTCTTGGCGGCCATCGGTGTCTCCTCGCGGTTGTGCTGTTGGGCGAACTCGACCTGGTGGTCGAACTCGGGTGGACGCTAGGCCCACCCTGTGACAACGACCCTGGGCCGATCCATCCCCCACCTCGACCTGGGGATGGCTACCCGTCTTTTCCGCGGCCTGTGGAGGCTCGGGATCGGTCGGGCCGGTTGAATCCTTGCCAATAACGCGGAAACTACATCGAACGGGTGTTCGAACGACGCCGACACGCCGGGAGGCTAGCCCAGACCGCCAGGCCGATGACCGGAATCGCCGCCACGGCATTGAGCACGGCGTAACTCGACAGCCAGACGACCACCCCGGCCACCACGCCACCGAGGGCTCCCGCCACGTTCATCGTCAGGTCCGACAGACCCTGCACCGATGGACGCTCCCGCGGCTCGACTTCATCGGTCACCAGCGTCGAACCGGCGATGAGCGTGCAGGACCACCCCAGGCCGAGCAAGAACAGTCCGATGCCCAGGGTGACGACGTTGTCGGCTGCGGACAGTCCACTGATCACACAGGCCGCCAGCAAGATCGCGACACCAACGAAGATCACCTGGATGCGCCCAAAGCGGTCTACCGCCATTCCCACCAGGGGCGAGAACGCGTACATGCCCGCCACGTGGACGCTGATCACCAAACCGATGAGCTGCAATCGGACGTCCACGTGCGCCATGTGCACCGGGGTCATGACCATCACCATCACCATGGCCACGTGCCCGACTGCGACAGCGCCGATGCCCAAGATGGCTCGGGGCCGGGACTTCAGGTGCTCGATGCCATCGCGCAGGCGCGGGTGCGAAACCCCGGGGCCGTCGGCGCCGCGGATCCGAAGCGATTCCCGGTAGGGATCCGGGCGCAGTCCCAGGAGAAGAACGACGACAGTGACCAAAGTGACGCCGGCCGCGACCAGGTACGGACCGGTCAGTTGGGGCAGTCCCCACGTCACCGCCCACTGACCACTGATGTCGAGCAGATTCGGCCCCGCTACCGCGCCGACGGTGGCACCCCACACCACGATCGACAGACTGCGCGCGCGATGGCGGGGGGTAGCAAGGTCGGTTGCCGCATAGCGAGCCTGGAGCCCGGCGGCCGACGCGACGCCGACCAGCAAACACCCGACATAGACCCCGACCAACGACCGCTGAACGGTGCTCGCGATGACGATCACGGCGCCGATCGAACCCAGGAGGTATCCGAGCGACAACGCCGCTCGACGGCCTCGGGTCAGGGCGATCCGCGCCAAGGGCAGCGCCAGTAGGGCGGCCCCCAGCACGCCGAAAGTCTGCGCGAGACCCGCCGCGGCTTCACTGCCACTGATGGACGCCGCGATCAAGGCGCCGGCGGGCAGTGAGCCGGCGACGGCAACCCCACCCAGCACCTGACTCCCGGCCAAGGTTCCAACACTGCGCCGTTGGAGAGACAGGATTTCCGGTGTATCCAACGGATCGGCGGGCTCGACCACGTCGGGAATCTCTCCGGTCGCGCTCACGTGTTCGGCCCCGCTTTCCCGTGACTCAAGTGCTCGGCCAGGGAAGCCGCCACCACATCGGATTGCACCGGGAAACCGATCTGAGTCAACGCCGAATCAAGGATCCTCGGATCCATCGACCACGCGTCGTGCTCGACGAGAACGGCCCGATCCGACCCGAGGACCTCGGTTACCGCGGCTGTGGCTTCACGCAGATTGTGCGTCGATCGCTCGAGCGCATCGACCGCATCCGGATGGTCGGCCCACCACCCGCTACGGGCCGCCAGTCGAGGGTCGCGCACATTCACCAGATAGCGAATCCCCGGAAGTAGCGTGTTCAAGAACAGCAAATGATCGGTGAGGACGTCGGCGTCTGGGAAGTGACCGACCTCGTAACGGACCTCCTTGAAGCCCGACCATCGGGTGTCGGGCTTGGGACGCAGCAGATGATCGACCACGTGGCGTCGTTGATCTGCCAGGACGGCAGCGGGATCGAGACGAGCGGTACCGAACCACGGGTGGTGCGGTTTGCCCGAGTGGTGCCGATCCGCTGCCGCAGCGACCGAGTCGAGGTAGGACTGCATACCGCGCAGGGCCCCGTAGTTCTCACCGCGAATGATCGTGTGCGGGTGCGCGTTGAGCGCAGCCTGAATAGCCGTCGACCCCGATCGTCCGAACGTGACGATCGTCAAGAATTCCAGCGCACGCTGCGAACCGGCGGTCGATGCTTGCTGCACGCGAGCACCCTACGGCTCGGTCACCACTGAACCG
>CAZVWA010000030.1:0-10921 GCA_964631085.1 uncultured Rubrivirga sp. | reverse complement strand
TCACCACTGAACCGGTCACCACTGATCGGTTACTCACCGCAAGAACGACGGCACCTCGATCACGTCGCACACCGCGCGCCAGACCACCACGGTGTCCTCTCCCCGGGCGAAGCACCCCTCGACTGTGTCTCCCAAAGCCGGCAGGACGACGTCGCTGGCCCAACTCGCGGCGTAGGTCGACCCGAGGACTGCCGTGAGGCGTTCCCAGAAGTCGCTGCGGCGCACGCGGGATATCCTCCGCGAAGGCGGCGGGCAACGCCGCACCACCCCACCGGAGGCAAGCGGTTCGAGGAGCGTGCGCGATGCCACACCCCCGAACGCCCGGGCTCGACCGGACCGACCCACCCGACGGCCTGAGTCCGTGGGCTCGGACGTGGGTGGACCAGGCGCTGGGTCGACCAACCGCCATTCAGCGGGACGCCTGGCCGGTACTTGCCTCGGGTCAAGATGCCGTGCTCGTGGCTCCGACCGGATCGGGAAAGACCCTCGCCGCCTTTCTTGCTGCGATCGACACCCTCGCGCATACGCAGCCGAAAGAACGCGGACGGGTGCTGTACATCTCACCCCTGAAAGCCCTGGCCTCGGACATCGAAAGGAACCTCAGGAGTCCGCTCGTCGGACTAGAACAGGTCGCAGCCCGCGAGGGCGTCGACCTTGCCCCCATCACGGTTGGCATCCGGACCGGGGATACCCCGCAGGCGGAGCGATCCCGGCAGGCGAAGAACCCTCCCGATATTTGGATCACCACACCCGAGTCGTTGTTCCTGCTACTGACCTCGCGCGCCCGTTCGGCGTTGACCGGGGTCACGACGGTAATCATCGACGAGGTTCACGCACTTGCGGACACCAAGCGCGGCGCCCACCTCGCGTTGTCGCTCGAGCGTTTGGACGAACTTCTGGAATCTCCCGCGCAGCGCATCGCGCTGTCTGCGACGGTCACTCCCGTCAGCGAAGTAGCCCGATACGTCCGGTCGAGTGATCCATCGAGCGTCGTCGTCGTTGCGCCGGTTATCGATAAGCAGATTGAAGTCTTGGTCGAGGCACCGGTGGACGACTTCCGCGATATCGGCGCCCCGCGCACCGACGACACCGGCAACGAGATCGTCACCGGTAGCGCTGCGGGCGATGCCGATCGCACATCGGTATGGCCCGCGGTGGCCGAGCGGGTGCTGGACATCATCACCGAGAACCGCTCCACGATCGTCTTTGTCAATTCCCGACGCCTGGCCGAACGCCTGACGGCACGGATCAACGATGCGGCGGCCGAACGCCAACTCGGCGAGGTGATAGCGCGAGCCCATCACGGTTCGGTTTCCAAGGACGTTCGACGCAGCATCGAAGACGATCTCAAGCAAGGCCGCCTCCGGGCAGTCGTCGCGACGAGTTCGATGGAACTTGGCATCGATATGGGTGCGGTGGACGTTGTGGTCCAGATTCAATCCCCCACATCGGTAGCCAGCGGTCTGCAGCGCGTCGGCCGAGCGGGCCACGGCGTAGGTCAGGTGAGTCGCGGCTACATGATCAGCACGCACCCACACGATCTGCTGATCTCGACCACTCTCGCCGACCGCATGGGCGAACGCGAACTCGAACCCATGCGGGTGCCGAGCCTGCCGCTAGATGTCCTGGCGCAACAGATCGTTGCCATGTGCGCGATGGATGAGTGGACCTTCGATCACTTGGCCGAGGTGGTTCGTCGTTCGGCTTCCTTCGCACCGCTCAGCGACGCCCTGCTCACCAGCGTCGTGAACATGCTCTCCGGTACCTACCCCTCGGAACGATTCGCCGAATTGCGCCCCCGACTCGTGTGGGATCGGGCCACGAACACGCTCACCGGTCGGCCCGGATCCGCACGTCTAGCGGTGACGAACGCGGGCACGATTCCCGATCGCGGTCTGTTCGGCGTGCATGTGGCGACAGAAGGTTTCCCCCGCGTTGGGGAGCTGGACGAGGAGATGGTCTACGAGTCCCGCGTCGGTGAAGTGATCACCTTGGGCGCGAGCACCTGGCGCATCGAGGAGATCACCCACGATCGGGTCCTGGTCTCCCCTGCGCCCGGTGCCATCGGTCGCATGCCGTTCTGGCATGGCGATGCCGCAGGGCGACCGGCGCAACTCGCGTCCGCGATCGGTGCCAGTATCCGCGGTTCCCATGCCGACGCCCCCGCACTCGATTCCTATCTCGCCGACCAGCGCGCGAGCACCGGCCTGCTACCCGATGACCGCACCGTTGTCATCGAAGCCTTCCGAGATGAGATCGGTGACTGGCGTGTGGTGGTGCACTCGCCGTACGGCGCGCGCGTGCATGCCCCCTGGGCGCTCGCGATGGCGCGCAACCTCCACGACAGCCTGGGTATCGATGCCCAGGTGATGCACGCTGACGACGGCATCGTGGTGCGCCTGTCGGACTACGTGCCCGATGTGCCGCACGCCGACGGCGAGCCCTCGCGGGGAATGGTCGACGAGGGCCAGCACGTCGTCCAAGAAATGATCGATGCGTTGTCTATCGAGCCAGACGACATCGAGCACATCGTGCACGCAGAAGTCACCGGATCGGCACTGTTCGCATCGCGGTTCCGCGAATGCGCAGGGCGCTCGCTACTGCTGCCCCGCAGGCGCCCGGATCGCCGTACGCCTTTATGGCAACAACGTCAACGCGCGAGCCACCTGTTGCAGGTCGCTGCTGATTTCCCGGACTTCCCGATCGTCTTGGAGACCATGCGCGAGTGCCTCAACGACGTGTACGACGTCCCCGCACTGAGGTCGTTACTCGAACGCATCCAATCCGGAGATGTTCGGGTCGAGACCGTGATGACCGATCACCCAAGCCCTTTTGCGCGATCACTGCTGTTCGGCTACGTAGCGACCTTCCTCTACGAAGGGGACGCACCACTCGCCGAACGCCGGGCGCAAGCCCTATCGGTGGACACCGAACTCCTCGCGGACCTGTTGGGAACCTCGGAATTGCGCAGCCTCTTAGACCCCGATGCCCTCGCCGAGGTCGAAGCCGACCTCTCGTTTCGAAGCGACCACACGCGTGCGCGCTCGCTGGAGGACGCGGCCGACCTTCTGCGGATGGCCGGACCACTGGATCCGACCCAGGCCACCACCATGGGAATCGATGACGCATGGCTCATCGACCTCGTGGCCGCTGGTCGAGCGATCGAAGTGACCGTGGCCGGCATGCGTCGGATAGCTGCGATCGAAGACGCCGGCCGGCTCCGCGACGCCCTGGGCGTCGTTCTTCCTCCGGGTATTCCCGATGCGCATCTCGCGCCCGTCGACGACCCCCTCACCGATGTGGTCGCCCGCTTTGCGCGAACCCACGGCCCCTTTGATGTGGTCGAAGTCGCCGATCACTGGGGTATCCCCGTTGCGGCAATCCAGGCCACCGTGGAGCGCATGGTCGCGGCCCGGGCCTTGCTGCGCGGCGAATTCCGGCCCGGTGCCCGCGGTATCGAATTGTGCGATCCCGACGTCCTGCGCCGGATCCGTCGTCGATCCGTGGCCAAACTCCGACAGGAAATCGAGCCGGTCGACATCTCCCGGTACGCCGCCTTTTTGCCCCGGTGGCACGGCATCCGAGATGCCGAGTCATCCGAGTCATCCGAGTCAGGACTCGTCGACGTCATGGATCGGCTCAGTGGACTCGTGCTCCCGGCATCGGCCGTGCTGGGCATCCTTCGATCTCGCATTCCAGGGATCGAACTGTCCGACCTCGATGCGCTGTTATCCGCCGGTGACCTCACCTGGTGGTCGATGGGTGAATTCGGCACCAAGGACGCTCGCATCGCCTGGGCGCCTACCAGCGTGGCAGCGGGCATTCGAACGATGCTTCGAGGATCCCAGCCGGCGCTCGAAGACGGGCAGCGCGAGCAGCGCGGGCAGCGCGAGCAACCCGAGCAACCTGATCAGCTCGATTCGCCCGATGGGCTCGATCCCGCGAGCCGCGCGATCATCAACGTGCTCTCCGGCGGCGGCGCCTTCCTCCCAGACGCCCTGCACGCAGCGCTGGTGTCCGCCGGCACGGTCATTTCCACCGACACTATGGAGCGGCGCCTCTGGGACCTGGCTCGGGCCGGGTGGATCACGTGCGATTCGTGGTCCTACGTGCACGCGCAGGCAAACGGCCGTCGCCTTTCCCCTCGCAAATCCGTCGGCCGATCCGGCTCTCGCCGCAGGGCCCTTCCACGCCGCACCAGGTTGTCCACTGCGATGTCCGGTCGATCGACCGGACCCCGGTGGTCCCTCGCGGCGGGGATCGCTCGGCCGTCGGCGACCATCGCAACCGAACAGGTGGCTGCCGAATACGCGGGCCTACTGCTGGAGCGCTGGGGAATCGTGACGCGGATGGCGGTTAGCGCAGAGGACCCACGCGGGGGCTTCGCCGGGCAATACCCGGTGCTATCGGCGCTCGCCGACGCCGGCATCTGCCAACGCATCTACGCCATCGAGGGTGCCGGCGGCGCGCAATTCGCGCTCCCGGGGACCGTCGACGATATTCGCGACACTCGAGAACCATCTGACCCACAGCGCCTGGTGCTCTCTGCCGTGGATCCGGCCAACCCGTTTGGGAACGTTCTGGCGTGGCCCGAAGGTTCGAACCGCGCATCACGACGAACCGGTGCGCTTGTCGTCATCGCCGGCAGCGAGCTCCTCGCATGGCTCGACCCGAGCGGCACGAAGTTAGAAACCTGGGGCGTCACCGACACCGAAGCCGCAACGGAGCTTCTTCGGACTCTTAGTGGGCAGCGCGAGCGTTTGACGGACCGACCGCGGGCGATCCTCACTTCCGTGGACGGCGCCTCATTGATCGACGCACCCGCGACAGCGCTGTGGAACGAGGCCGCGCGCGAAGCCGGATTGGCGCCGGTTCCGCGCGGCTGGCGGTGGGTCCACCGTGCCTGAAGGCGACACCGTTTATCTGGCGGCCAAGCGGTTGGACAACCTGCTGGCCGGGCGTCGCATCGATGCCAGCGAGATGCGCCTGCCTGCCCTGGCATCGGTCGATCTCGCCGGACTCGACGTGCGCCAGGTCCGGCCTTACGGCAAGCATCTGCTCTTTCAACTATCGAATGAGACCACTTTGCACACGCACTTTCGGATGGACGGCTCCTGGCATATCTATCGCGAGGGCCAACGCTGGACCGGCGGCCCGATGCATTCGGTGCGCATAGTGCTGCGCTCGGGCATCCACGTTGCCGTCGGCTACCGGCTGCACGATGTGCGCCTGGTAGCCACCTCACAAGAATCGGAAGTCATCGGTCACCTCGGACCGGACATCCTCGATGACAACTGGGCGAAGGACACCTCGCGAACCAACGTAAGAAATCAGGGCTCACGAGCGATCGGTGACGTTCTCGTCGATCAGCGAGTTGTGGCAGGTATTGGCAACATCTACCGCTGCGAAGCACTGTTTCTCGCGAGGATCACCCCGTCTACACCGGTGTCAGATCTTCCCGACGAACAATTGGATTCCGTGATCGATATCGCTCGTGAGTTGATGATGCGCAATCGCGATCGCTCCTCACAAGCAACCACGGGTGATGAACGCCGCGCCCACTTCGTCTACGGGCGCGCGCGCCAACGCTGCCTGCGATGCCACGAGAGGATCCATACTCAAGCTGGTACGGGCGGGCAGATGCGACCCAACGAGCAAACAATCTTTTGGTGCCCCGGCTGTCAGGGGTAGCGGGGGCGGACTCGCAGATCTAGGACAACGGGCGACGTGCTCCCACGAGAGAGTCTCCGGAGGGCAGGACCATCTCCGGCAGGCGGCTCGTGGGTGCGGTGTGCTGCAGTTCGGCTTGCGCTACGTGCGTACTCACCGACGCCAGCAGTTCAGAGAGCGAGACATCGAGTGCATCGCAAATAGCCGCGAGCAACTCCGACGATGCCTCCTTGTGCCCGCGCTCTACCTCCGAGAGGTAGCCCAAGGACACCGCGGCAGCGCCGGATACCTCGCGCAGTGTTCGACCTTGATCTTGACGACGACGACGTAACTCCTCGCCGATGACTTCCCTCATGACGATCATGGGCCAACCTCCTCTCGCCTGACCACCATAACCCGCGGGGGCGATGCTGCACCCGCAGGACCGCAATTGTGAGCGGTCAAAGGTGACAACGCTGCCCCGGGGGTGAATATTCCCGCTAGTGGGTCGAATCGCCGATAGCCCTCAGAATTTCTTGCAAAGCGGCCCGGGTGACCTCGTGGCGAACCTGCTCCCGGGACCCCTGCGCGCCGATCGTGCTCGCTCGGCACCCGGCGGGGGTGCAGACGGCCAGGCACGCCGTGCCGGCCGGTTGGCCTCCGTGGGGTTCGGGCCCCGCGGCGCCCGTCGTGCCCACACCCACGCTCGCCCCGACGTGGGTTCGAGCGCCTTCGGCCAATGCCCGGGCGACGTCTTCGGAGACGATTCCGCGGTCGAGTAACTCCGGGGAGACACCGAGCAGGGCCGTCTTCACCTCGGGCGCGTAGGCCACCACCCCGCCCCGCAGCACCGCTGACGCGCCCGGCACCCTCGCCAGGGCCGCGGCGACCATGCCGGCGGTCAGGGACTCCCCGGTGGCGATCGTCCAGTCTCGTGCCCTCAGACCAGCCACGACGCGTCCGGCGAGGTCGGTTAGTTCCTCGTCCGGGTTCATCTCGGTTGTCCCGATCGAGTAAGCATGTAGGCCCGACGCGCGTAGTCGATCCCCGTGGCTACCGTCAAAAGCACGGCGATCACCATCACGATGAACGCAAGATCAGACCACGGTCCCGCGATTGCCGACGGAGGGATGGCGAGGTACATCGAAATCCCAACGATCTGCATGACCGTCTTGAGCTTGCCCCCACGCGACGCCGGAATGACCCCGTGTCTAAGAACCGAGAAGCGAAGCACGGTGATGGCGAGTTCACGAAACAAGATCACCACGGTGATCCACCACGGCAAATCCCCAAGCAGAGACAACCCGACAAGCGCCACCGTGATCAGGGCCTTGTCGGCGATCGGATCGGCCACCGCGCCGAACGGGGAGGTGATTCCGCGGCGACGGGCTATCGAGCCGTCGAGGAAGTCGGTGACGGCCGCGGCGATGAAGATCACCGCCGCCGCATCGCGTGCCAGCGGATCATCGACGACCAACAGCCAGGCGAGGATCGGAACGCACACCAACCGCGCCGCGGTGAGCGCATTCGGCAGGTTCCAGGTCACGGACGCACCCACAGGTCGACGCCTTCGTTGTCGACGACCTCTCCCTCGACCCAGTCGCCCACCGCGGCCGTGGAATTGACGATGAAGCAAGCGCCGTCGTCGGGTCCTTGGTGAGCGGCCCGACCCATCGGAACACCGTCGTCCACTGCCTCGATCAGAACCCGAACATGCTCACCGATTCGCTCGGCTGCCCGCTGTTCCATGAGTTCCTCGACCAGGTCCACGATCCGGGCTCGGCGAGCCTCGATGACGTCATCACGGACTTTGCCCTCGAGTGCTGCCGCCTCGGTGCCGTCTTCGTCGGAATAGGCGAAAACTCCGACTGCATCCAAACGCGCGGCCTCCAAGAAGGTTGCCAACTCGTCCACGTCCTCGTCCGTCTCACCGGGGAAACCGACGATGACGTTGCTGCGGATTCCGGCTTCGGGGGTCAAGGTACGAATCGCCTCGATCAATTCCAGGAAGTTCTCGGTGCCGCCGAAGCGGCGCATCGAGCGAAGCACCCGCGGGCTGGAGTGCTGGAAGCTGAGATCGAAGTAGTCCGCGACGGCTGCAGTTCCGGCAATCGCGGCGACCAATCCCGGACGCATTTCCGCCGGTTGCAGGTAGGAAAGCCTTATGCGATCAACGCCGGTGCCGGCCGCCAACTCCGGCAGTACCGACTCCAGCAGCCGCATATCGCCGAGGTCCTTGCCGTAGGAGGTGGTGTTCTCCGACACCAAGATGACCTCGCGCACTCCCGCCGCGACCATCTCGCCGATCTCGGAAACGATCTCCGGCGGTGTTCGCGAAACGAAGGCTCCTCGGAACCTGGGTATCGCGCAAAAGGAGCACCGTCGATCACAACCGGTCGCGAGTTTCACCGACGCGATCGGACCACTCCCGAGCCGAATCCGTGGCACCGGGGGCGTGTACCCGTGTCGATCGCGTGACCTTTCCACCGGGCTGATGGGTAGCAGCGTGCGACGATCGACGGGTTCGCGCGCGGCGATCTCGTCACCTTTGAGAACTGCATCCAGGCGCGCCCCAATGTCTGCGTAATCGTCGAATCCGAGCACCGCGCGTGCCTCCGGCAGATTCGCCGCGAGTTCGGAGCCGTAACGCTCCGCGAGACACCCGGCCGCGATCACCGGCGGTGCATCGTCGCCCGCCAGGGACAAAACAGTGTCGATCGACTCCCGTTTGGCGGCTTCGATGAAGCCGCACGTGTTGACGAGAACGGCGTCCGCGGAATCGGTGTCATCGGTGACGGTCCAGCCATCGGCCGCGAGCCTGCCGGCCAACTCCTCGGAATCGACTTCGTTGCGCGCACACCCGAGGGTGACGATGGCAACCTTCTTGGCAGCGGGCACCGCCACAGCCTACGGTCACTCGAGCGATGCCAGCGTTCACACCGCTCGGGTGTAGACCGTGCGGGTGCCACGACTGCCGCAGGTTGACCCCGGTCGAGGACCGAGCGCGATTCACTGCCGGTAAAACTCTGCAACGAGGTCATCGCCGTCGAGGCCAACCACCTCGGCGATCATCCGCAAGTGCCCAACCGCGTAGGCGTCACCTCCGGAGAGCGTGAAGTCGTCTTCCTCGATGGCTTCGATCATCAGGGGGCGAAGTCGGGTCGCAGACGCGACGTCATCGACCGTCAGGCCCCGTTGCGTCCGGGCCCGGGCGATACGTTCACCGACCATCGTGGACTCCGCTCGATCGAATACCGGACAGCGTCCCAGCGATCGATGCAATCTGCAAGAGATTGAGCGTCTAGTGGCGTCAGCCGCCCCGGATGGAGGCGAGCACCCCGGGAAGGTCATCGGGCTTGACCAGCACCTCCCGGGCCTTGGAGCCTTCGCTGGGGCCCACGACACCCCTGGATTCCATCAGGTCCATCAGGCGTCCGGCCTTGGCGAAGCCGACCCGCAACTTGCGCTGAAGCATGGACGTTGATCCGAACTGCGTGCTGACGACCAATTCCACGGCTTGCAGGAGCACATCGAGGTCGTCCCCGATGTCCTCGTCGATCTCCTTCTTGGCCGCCGCGGGTGAGGTGACTTCCTGCAGGTAGCGAGCCTCGGTCTGGTCCTTGCAGTGCTGGACGATCGTGCGGATCTCCTTCTCGGCCACGAAAGCTCCCTGGATGCGCACCGGCTTATTGGCTCCCATCGGCAGGAACAGGCCGTCGCCCTGTCCCACGAGTTTCTCGGCTCCTGGCTGGTCCAAGATGACCCGGGAGTCGGCCAAGCTCGATGTAGCGAAGGCCAAGCGCGAGGGAACGTTCGCCTTGATAAGCCCTGTAACGACGTCCACGCTTGGTCGCTGGGTCGCTAGCACGAGGTGGATTCCGGCCGCTCGTGCGAGTTGAGTGATGCGAACGATGGCGTCTTCAACATCGCGCGGCGCCACCATCATCAGGTCCGCAAGTTCATCGACGATGACCAATAGATACGGGTAGGGCCGAAGTACGCGCTGACTACCCGCCGGCGGCTTGACCTTGCCGGCCCGCACGGCGGCGTTGAAATCGTCGACATGTCGGAAGCCGAAGTGCGCTAGATCGTCGTACCTCTTGTCCATCTCCGCGACCACCCACTGCAGGGCGTCCGCGGCTTTCTTCGGATTGGTGATGATCGGGGTGATCAAGTGCGGAACACCCTCGTAGATGCTCAACTCCACGCGCTTGGGGTCTACGAGGATCATCCGGATCTCATCCGGCGTCGAGCGCATCAGGATCGATGTGATCAACGAGTTGATGCAACTGGACTTACCGGCACCGGTGGCTCCCGCAACGAGTATGTGCGGCATCTTCGCGAGGTTCGCCACGACGAATTCACCCTCGACGTCCTTGCCCAGGGCAACGACCATCGGGTGTTGATCGGCGGCTGCGGATGAACTGCGCAGGACATCGCCCACCGCCACGAGCTCACGATCGGTGTTGGGGATCTCGATACCGATGGCCTTCTTGCCCGGGATCGGGCTCAAAATACGAACGTCGGCGCTGGCCACCGCGTAGGCGATGTTCTTGCTCAGCGCCGTGACACGCTCGACCTTGACGCTCGGGCCGAGTTCGATTTCGTATCGGGTGACCGTCGGACCTCGTAAAAAGCCCGATACCTCCGCATCGATACCGAATTGGTCGAGAACTTCGCGAAGGGCCTTAACAACTTGATCGTTAGCCGGGGTCGACTTCTTGTGACCGGCGCCCGACTTGAGTAACTCAGCCTTCGGCAGTCGGTACCGACCCGACGTCATAACCGGCAGTTGCGTAGGCGAGCCCTCCGGAGCGGGATCGATCGTGGGCCCTGAGGACCGTTGTGTTTCCGCGTCCGCGGACCCGCTACCGACCGCTGGAATCGTGACGGTGTCGTCCGCTGCACCGGTGGGAGGCAGTGCGATCACCGGTGCGATGGCTTGGGTGTCATCGTCGGGACCGGCGATAACCGCTATGACGTCGGTATCTGCTCCCGCTGCTTCGTCGGTATCAGCCACGTAGGCGACGTCGCCGTGGTGACCGCTGCCATCACCGGGCTGTCCGTCTCCGCGGGCGCCCACGAACAATCCAGCCGCCGGCCGTTCGTCACCAACCGACTCCGCGGGCAACGGTGTCGCGAACGGCTCATCACCGGCCAAGGGCGTATCGCGCAGTACCTCGGCGTCGCTGAGATCTCGCACGTGTGCTTCGACGGGTTCATCCATCAGCTCTTGACCGTGGCCCGGAAGCACGAGTTCGCCGTCGTCGTC
>CAZVWA010000029.1:0-14811 GCA_964631085.1 uncultured Rubrivirga sp. | reverse complement strand
ATGGGCCCACTGCCCGGCATCGGCATGGCCGTGGTGGACGACAACGCAACGCCGGTAGGCAACGGCGGAGGCGGGTACCTCGTACTGACCGAACCGTGGCCGTCGATGCTGCGCGGTATCTGGGGCGACCCCGAGCGATTCAAGGAGACGTATTGGTCACGTTTTGCCGGTATGTATTTCGCCGGTGATGGGGCCAAGCTCGACGACGACGGCGCGATCTGGCTTCTCGGTCGTGTGGACGACGTCATGAACGTCTCCGGTCACCGCATCTCCACTACCGAGGTGGAGTCAGCGCTGGTCTCGCACGAAGCGGTGGCCGAGGCTGCGGTGGTGGGTGCCACAGACGAGACCACGGGCCAGGGAATCGTGGCATTCGTGATCCTGCGCGGCGGAGTTCCCGAGGAGACCGCCAAGGGAGAGCAACTCGTCAAGGATTTGCGTGATCACGTCGCAAAAGAGATCGGACCGATCGCCAAACCACGACAGATCATGGTCGTACCCGAACTTCCTAAGACGCGCTCGGGGAAGATCATGCGTCGGCTTCTGCGAGACGTTGCCGAGCATCGAGACATGGGCGACGTCACCACATTGGCCGACCCAACGGTGATGAACCTCATCGCAACCGGACTCGACGCAGGTGGCGACGAGGACTAACCGGCTTCAGTCACTGACGAGACAAGACCAGACAAAAGACAATTCCCTCAGGGTCTTCACACCTGATCCACGTCGATCCCGCTTCGATGATCGGCTCACGATCGACGCGGCTTCCACCGAGCGACGTCACGCGGTCGGCCCACGCATCGAGGTCATCGACCTGCAGGTCCACGTGCACGGGTGACTTGCCTTCGCTGATCTCATCGACCCGCTGGAAGACCAACCGCGGACCCCTGCCGCTGGGGTCGATAGCAGCCCAGTAGGTGTCGTCCATCCGCTCAGCGTCGTCGTAATCCAAAAGTGCCGTCCAGAAGCGAGACGTGGTCTCCAGATCACGACAATCAATCGTGATTTCCATACTCGGAGTCACGAGGCCAACGCTATCCGTTCGCGGATATGGTCGGGGCATGGAGGAACACAAGGTTCTCACCCGACCATCGCTACGCGAGCGCGGTTGGATCCTTACGTATCTGCGCGACGAAACCGTAGGCGGTGTTCTCCTGATCGTGGCAGCCGCGATCGCGCTTATCTGGGTCAACTCCCCCTGGGGCGACGGGTACGTCAGCCTGGTCAACTACGAGGTTGGCATTCCCTTCCTCGGTATCAACCTCACGCTCAACGCGTGGGCTGCCGATGCCCTGCTAGCGATCTTCTTCTTCGTCGTTGGTCTAGAACTCAAGCACGAACTCGTGGTCGGATCCCTATCCAAACCATCGCAGGCGGCAGTCCCCGCCATTGCGGCGTTCGGCGGCATGGTCGTCCCAGCCGGGCTCTACCTCGCGATCAACTCCTCGATGGAAGGTGGCTCAACCACCGGCTGGGGAATCCCCATGGCGACGGACATCGCGTTTGCCCTCGCCGTGCTGGCGGTCTTCGGTCGCAAACTTCCCGTGGCACTGCGCGCCTTTTTGTTGACCTTGGCAGTGGTCGACGATCTCGGTGCGATCGCAGTCATCGCCATCTTCTACTCCGACAAGTTCTCCCTTCCGTGGTTCGTCGCGGCCATCGTGACCTTCGTTGCGTACGGGCTTGCGCAACGGTTCCGATGGACCTCGCCCTGGTTCTACGTGCCCATCGCAATCGTCGCCTGGTACTTCACGTACAAGTCCGGGGTTCACGCGACCGTCGCAGGCGTCGTTCTCGGCCTGCTGACCCGTGTCAAGACCGATCCGGGTGAAGCGGAATCACCCGCGGACAGACTCGCCCACCGCATACACCCGATCAGCGCCGGCATTGCCGTACCGATCTTCGCTTTCATGGCGGCAGGAGTGGATCTGCGTTCGCTCGGGATCGTCGATGCGCTCACCGCACCCGTTGCCCTCGGCGTGCTTGTGGGCCTGGTGATCGGTAAACCACTCGGGGTGCTTGCGTTCGCGTGGATAACGGCCACGTTCACCCGCGCCTCCCTGGCGAAGGGGATCGCATGGCGTGACGTAGGAGCTATCGGTGTTCTCGCTGGAATCGGATTCACCGTGGCGCTGCTGATCGCGGAGCTCGGTTATAAAGGCGACTACGAGACGCTCGAGTCGGCAAAAGGGGCGATCCTTGCCGCCTCGCTGGTGGCCGCAGTTCTTGCGGCCGGCGCACTGACCCTTCGTGGCAAGCACTACTCGAAGCTGGCCGAAGTCGAAGACATCGACGCCAACAACGACGGCATTCCGGACGTGTATCAAGACACCCGCGAACCCGAATCGCCCGGAACCAACGAGACGCCCGAGAGTCCACAGCGCTAGCCTGACGTCACGCGGCGCTTTCGAGCGACGCTCGCCACCGACGACGCACGGAGGAACCATGGCCGATCAACCCAGCCTCGGAACTCTCGTTTCGAACGTCGTCCGCAATGCCAAACAGCTGCTCAACGCTCAGGTGGCGCTGACCAAGACCGAGGCCCAGCAGGCCGGCCAGCAGGTCGCCGTGGTGTCGGTATTCGGGATCATCGCGTTGGCAGGGGTGTCCATGGCGGGGCTCTTCGGCTTAATCGCCCTCGCCTTCGGTATCGCTGCGCTGGGCCTGCCTGTGTGGGCCGGCTTCCTCATCGTCACCGGAATTCTTCTCGTGCTTGCCATCGTCGCCGGACTCGTCGCCAAGGTCCGATCGGGCAAGATCACCGGTCTCACCGTGGCCCAGGCCGAATGGAAGGCGACCACCGATGCCGTGTCGCAAGCGATGGGCAAACCGGCAATCGGCGAGTAGAGCCTCGTTCGTCTAGTACTCCCAGACGTGTCCGCGTCCAGCGAGCGACCTCGCGATCGCCTCGGTCGGCCACTGCCGGCGGGCGACCCACGATCCTTTCCCACAGTTCCCGATCGAGAGTTCATCGAATCCGATCAGGCTTGGAGTGAGGGCATCGACTACCTCGAACGGGGCCTTCCGTTCCATGCACACGAGGTATTCGAACAACGTTGGAAGTGCGCTCCGGCGGACGAACGCGAAACCTGGCAGGCACTCGCCCAATGGGGCGCGGCGCTCACCCACAAAGCCCGGGGCAATGACGTCGGGAAGATTCGCATTGCACAACGCGCATCGGACCTTCTCCAACGTGCGACCGCTGCCGAGGCGGTGCCCCCGGCCATCGACCTCCACCGCGTTCGAGAATCGCTAGCGCAACTCACATGAGCCATTGGCCACACGCGCGTCAGCCGACCCGGCCGCCCGAAGCGCCGCGCGTATTTCCGCCGCGCTAAGCGCATAGGCCGCGTCCTCGTTCCCGACTCCCGCAGCGAAGATCATTCCGAAGACTTCCCCGAATTCATCCGTCAACGGCCCACCTGAATTTCCCTGCTCCACCGCGCCACGCAAGACGTACACATCGCGCTCGACTCCGGGGTCTCCGTAGATCGATTCGCCTCTGGCTTCGACCCGAGTGCGCACCCGCACAGCCTGGGCCTCGAACCTCTCACCGCGCGGGAATCCGCTCACTACCGCCGATTCCCCGGACTCGAGCGTCCCTTCTGCGAGCCGGACGGGACGTGCATTCAACCCTTGGGTGCGAACCAGGGCGATATCGGCATTGGGATCGAAGTAGACGATTTGAGCACGTTGCGCCGTTTGCCTAGGGCGCACGCGAACCACAAGATCCTCGACGCCAGCCACGACATGGGCATTGGTCACGATCAACTCCGGCTCGATCGCGAAGCCCGATCCACTGACGATCGTCTGGCAAGCATCCGCACTCCCGGTAAGCCGAACACTCGAGCCTCGAATGACATCGACAGCCGCCTGAGCCGGCTCGGGTATCGGAGCATCGACCTCCGGCCCAGGGATGGGTGCGAGTCCCGCGAAGACCCGCGGCACGGCCGTCTCTCCTACGAGGTCACGAAGCCCGTCGAAGGTCGACCGCGCAGCTTCAGGAAGGAGACGATCCGTCGTCGTCAAAACGAAGGACTGATTGACCTCACGAGTGACGTCACTACGCGGTAGAAATGCGACCACGCTGGCAATGACCCACGCCACTAGCGCAAGGGCGAGAACGTTCAACGCCGCGCCCCCGATGTTGTCCACCACCCGCACCGGCCGCCAGGTCATCGAGGCCCTCAACCGTCGGCCGAGGATCGACAGCAACACCTGACCCACGATCGCGCTGACAAGGACTCCAATCGCAACGAGTGCGATGCGAAGCGCACTGGATTCAACGAGGCGTTCTACAAGGTCGGGCAACCACAACACCGCCAGCAGCCCACCGCCGAGAAATCCCAGGAAGGACAGGGCCCCCGCGACGAATCCCTGCCTCCATCCCACTAGCGCGAAGATGACCAGAGCCCCGACCATAAGCCAATCGACAATGTTCATGTCATCGCTCGATCGGCACAACGCGCGAGGTATCCCACTCCCGCGCCCACCCTGCGTAGTCGAGGATTCCGGCGAGCACTCCGGCCGTGAAGCCCCACACGAGCATGTCGCTTACCAAGAAACCCGGCCCTTGATATCCGGAAGGATGAAGCGCCGTACATCGATTGACAGGGTTCACAAGATCGTCGATGGCGACCCGCTCTACCCGAGACACCTCACTCGGGTCCTGGACCGCAACGGCCGAGGGCTCATGCCACCATCCGAGCACCGGCGAGACGACAAAATCACTGACGGGCACCCAGAGATCGGGAAGACCGCCGAACACCGTGATCCCACCTACCTCGACACCCGTCTCCTCTCGGGCCTCGCGCAGGGCGGTGGAAACCGCATCCGCATCGATCGGCTCCGCTACGCCACCCGGGAAAGCAGGTTGCCCCGAGTGTGCGTCGTTTCCCCGCGCACGCTCGATCAACAGGACGTCGGGTCCATCACCGAAAAGCACCAGCACTGCAGCGTGCCGGCCACTCCCCTCAACGGGTACGAAACGAGTGACATCCGCCGAGCGCACGCTGGGCAGCGCCTGGGCCAACGGCGTCAACCACTGCGGAATAACCGAAATGGCGTCGTCGGCTCCATAGCCTTTGGTTCGCCACGTCATCGACGAACGCCGAGGTATTGATCCAGTAGCGCATTGAAGTAGTCGGTGCTGGGCAGCGCACCGTTGTGACGACCAACGACGACGCCTTTGTCGTTGACGAAGAAGGTAACGGGTGGACCCGAGATCCCCATGAGTCCACGAATCTCCCCCTGCTCATCCACGACCGACGGGAAGTCGGCACCAAAGTCGTTCATCATCGAAAGCGCCGAGGCATCCTGATCTTGGATATCGACGCCTAGGAATTGAACTTCGCCGCGAAGGTCAGCGGCAGCAGCTGTCAGGATCGGCATCTCCGAGATACACGGTGGACACCACGAGGCCCACACATTCACCACGAGCGGCATACCGCGTACGGCCGACAGATCGACGTCTGGTCCGTGACCAAGGCAACGGTAGGTAACCGATGGAAGCCCCGGTATCGCCGCATCGGGATTCGGGTCACCAACTGGGCAGGGATCGAGTCCTACCTGCTCGATCAGCGGAAGGAGCTCGGGGTCTTTCTGGGTGGTGGCGACGGGAGTCGGCTCCACGGTGGTTGCTGCTTCAGCCGTACTCGCCGCTGGCGATCCTTCACTGCAGCCGGCAAGGAGCGCCGCACTCGCCACTACACACGCAATGATCTTCATGCACGGCCTTGTGTTCGGACCAGGGCTTCGGCCTGCTCGGGGTCAGTTGGCCCTTCGCCATAGCTCGGACACAACGATGCAACAGGGCACGCACCACAGGCCGGCTTGCGTGCATGACAGATGCGACGTCCGTGCCACACGACGTAGTGCGAAAGCATCGTGTAGTCCTTTTCGGCAAATAAGGCAGCGACGTCGGCTTCGATCTTGTCCGTGTTCTTCTGCACGGTCCAGCCGAAGCGGCGCGCGAGCCGACCGAAATGGGTGTCCACGGTGATGCCCGGAACATCGAATGCGTTACCCAAGACGACGTTTGCAGTCTTTCGCCCCACACCTGGTAGGGACACGAGATCGTCCAGATTCCCGGGAACATCGCCTCCGAATTCATCGCACAGGCGTTGCGCGATCTGCTGGATCGTCTGCGCCTTCTGCCGAAAAAAGCCCGTGGGAGCGATGGCTTGCTCTAGTTCCTCCCGCTGGGCGGCGGCGAAGGCGGCAGCATCGGGATAGGCAGCGAATAGGTCGGGCGTGACTTTGTTGACCCGTTGATCCGTGCACTGGGCACTCAGCACAGTCGCGACGAGGAGTTCGAGCGGCGTCGTGAAGTCCAACTCGCAGTGAGCCTGTGGGTACCGCTTGGCGAGACCTCGGTAGATCGCGCGCGCTTGGCGTCGCAGTTCCTTCAACGGCTCGCCATCGAGCGGAGGAGACGTGCGCACCATGACTCCAGAGTAAGCGCCCGATGCACATCCGCCGTCTATGCGGTGTGAGCCGATCGCGGGGACCCTGTCCTGCTACGCGTTAAACGCTTACGACACAATGAGCCCACCGCCACCGGGAGGCCGATCGGGTTCCCCGCATAGAAGGGCTGCTTCGTGGACGACGTCTTGGCCAACACACCGTTGTTCTCGGCGTTGGATCCGCAAGGAGCGGACGCTCTACGAGCCTCGCTGAACGAAGTCCGCGTCGCCAAAGGCCAAGAGCTCTTCCATGAGGGCGAGCCCGGAGATCACCTCTACATCATCCTCGATGGCAAAGTGAAACTCGGACACGGTTCGCCCGACGGGCGAGAGTCGCTCATGGCCATCTTGGGCCCGGGAGAGATGTTCGGTGAGTTGAGTCTCTTCGATCCCGGTCTTCGGACGTCGACTGCAACAGCACTCACAGAGGCAACCGTCCTGGCTTTGGGCAACGACCAACTGATGCCACTGCTCGAGGGTCGCCCAGCCGTCGCAGCTGCCCTCCTCCAGGCACTCGCTCGCCGACTCCGTCGCACCAACGAAGCCATGGCCGACCTCGTGTTCTCCGATGTGCCGGGCCGCGTAGCCAAAGCCCTCATGGAACTCGGAGAGAAGTTCGGCACTCTCACACCCGACGGCCTGCTGGTAACCCACGACATGACCCAAGAGGAATTGGCCCAACTCGTCGGAGCCTCGCGCGAGACCGTCAACAAGGCCCTAGCCGAGTTCGGCCATCGGGGCTGGATCAAGCTCGAATCGCGGCAGGTACTCATCACAGACGTCGATCGCCTCGGTAAGCGCGCGCGCTAGTCCCCCTGCAGGTACTCGATCTGCGCTCGAACCGTTGCGAGGGCCGCGGGGCGAACCTCGGGCGGGATATCCACGTAGACGCGATCCACGATTTCCTCGTCGTTTATCGCTCCGTCGTTCATCGCCGACGAAATTTCTTCCAGACGCTCGAATCGATGGCGAAGGTAGGCCTCGACCACCGATGTCGGCTCATCGATTAGCGGACCGTGCCCCGGCAGCAGTTGAGTAATACCTAGGTCCTCGCATTCGCGGGCCAGCATCTGCAGACTCGAGAGGTATTCATCCAGCCGACCGTCGGGGTGGGCGACCAGCGTGGTGCCTCGACCGAGGACGGTATCGCCGGTGATGATCGATGTATCGACGACGAAACACACGCTGTCGGACGAGTGGCCCGGGGTCGGGAGCACTCGAATGTCAGCACCATTGACCTCGAAACGATCCCCGCGTGTGAATCGCGAGATTTCGACCGGAGCGTCACCGGGCACCCCGGAGTCCCACGCGTGCAGGGGAACACCGAAGAGTGCCGCGAGTTCGCGAGCACCCTCCGAATGGTCGATGTGACCGTGGGTCAGGAGAATCCCAATCGGCTTATTCCCGCGCCGCTCGAGCGTGTCTTCGATGGCGAGCCGATGCCCCGAGCCCAACGGGCCCGGATCGATGATCACACAGTCGCCCGATGCTTCGCCGACGATCCAGGTGTTGGTGCCATCCAGAGTCCACGCAGAGGGATTCGGCGCGAGCAGGCATTCGGCGATGCTCGATGCGACTCCGCCATTCCAGGAGCCGTCCTGCCCGATTAGTAGCCGGCCACTCACGTCAGGACACCTCGGGCATCGTCGCCCCGTCCGTTTCCGCGCGGGCCGGTCCGGCGACCCTGGCCTGCAGTACCTCGTAGGTTTCCGCATGCAGGATGTCCCAGGTTCCATCCGGCCGCATGCGCGGCAGTTTGGGCATGGGTTTGGTGGCAGCAACCGCGTTTCCATCCGCAAGTCCATCGGCGAATGCCTGCAAGACCACGGCGGTCGGCCGGAGCATCGGCAATTCACCTCGATGATGCAGTTCCAGCGCCGTCAGGGGCTCCAACCACACAAGGTCATCGGCTTCGGTTGTGACTAATCGACCCTCGTCCTCGGTGAATGCGAAGAAGAATGAGACGTCGTAGCGTCGATCCTCGACCTCCGGAGTCACCCATCTGTCGAACAACCGACAATCCGATAACGCGATGTCCACCTCCTCGACCGTCTCGCGGATCGCACACGCCTTCAACGGATCCGCTTCGCGAAGATCCTCGCTGGAAACTCCCCCGCCGGGGAACACGTGCATACCCGGCGCAAAGGGCATAGTCATGCTGCGCTTGAGGAGCAGGACACGCTTGTCACGAAGCAAGACCATGGTTGCGGCCGCTCTCGCCGCCGGAGGTTGCCAACGGCCGTCGCCTGTTGAGACCGACTCCCATCGGTCGCGAACATCCACCCTTAGTCGACAACCTCGACGATCATCTCAATCTCGACGGGAGCGTCCTTGGGCAGGACCGCTACCCCGACAGCCGATCGAGCATGGACTCCTGCGTCACCGAAGATCTCGCCGAGTAGATCACTCGCACCATTGATGACAACCGGCTGGCCGGAGAAGGATGGGTCACTCGCGACGAAACCGACGACTTTCACAATGCGGGAGATCTTGTCGATTCCACCAACAACCGACGCCACGGCAGCGAGCCCGTTGAGGATGCATATCCGCGCACACTCCTGTGCAGTTGCTTCGTCCACCTGCGAACCCACCTTGCCGGTGGCGATGAGCTCTCCTTCGACCAGCGGCAATTGGCCGGCCGTGTAAACGTAGTTTCCGCTGCGAAGCGCGGGCACATAGGAAGCAAGCGGGGCCGCGACGGCCGGTAACTCGATTCCCAATTCACTCAAGCGCGAACTTGCCGCCATTGGCTTCTCACCCCTCGATAGGTCGTTTGAGGTACGCCACCACGTTCTCTGCGTTGGGGCCTGGTACTACCTGAACCAGTTCCCAGCCATCTTGCCCCCACGTATCGAGGATCTGCTTGGTCGCGTGGATGAGCAAAGGAACGGTTGCGTACTCCCATTTCGTCATGTCGGCCAGGGTAGCCCCTGAGCAAAGTGATGCGTCGCGAAGCCGCAATAGGGTGGAGCAGTGACGCAAGCCCTCTGGCCCGGAGTCTCACTCCACGTGGTCTCCGGCAAGGGAGGAACCGGCAAGACCACGGTGGCTGCGGCTCTCGCGATGGCTCTTGCCCGCGACGGCCGGCGCACACTCCTGATGGAGGTGGAGGGCCGACAGGGAATAGCTCAATTGTTCGACGTCCCTCCGTTGCCCTACGAAGAGCGCAAAGTCGCCGTCGCGCCCGGAGGCGGCGAGGTGTGGGCGCTAGCGGTCGATCCCGAGGATGCACTCTTGGACTACCTCGAGATCTTCTACAACCTCCGTCGCGCCGGTTCTGCACTTCGTCGAATGGGGGCCGTCGACTTCGCGACGACGATCGCCCCCGGATTGCGCGATGTCCTGCTCACAGGCAAAGCCTGCGAGGTTGTGAGGCGAAGCGAGAAGCAAGAACCCAACGCCTACGACGCCGTGGTCCTCGATGCTCCACCGACGGGGAGGATCACTCGCTTCTTGAACGTAAACAGCGAAGTCTCTGGCTTGGCGAAGGTGGGTCCGATTCGAAACCACGCTGATCTCGTTATGAGTGTCATCGCTTCACCGAGGACTGCAGTTCACCTCGTGACGCTGCTCGAGGAGATGCCCATCCAAGAGACCCTTGATGGAGTTCAGGAGTTGAGGCAGGCCGCACTTCCTGTTGGCGGAGTCTTCGTGAACATGACTCGACCACCGCAACTCACCGATCCGGAGATCGACATGGCTCTCGCCGGCAGCTTGCCCGTCGGGGAGATCGAAGCGGAAATCGTGCACGCGGGCCTGACGTCCGATGTGAGCACGATCGTCGAAATCCTCACCCGCGAGGGCCGCGACCATGCGCAACGAGTTCAGCTCGAACGACGCGAGGTGGAACGCCTCGATCATCTCGACCTCCCCGTTCTTCAGTTGCCGTATGTGGCCGATGGCATCGACCTGAGCAGCCTGTACGAACTCGCCGGAGATCTCAGCGATCAGGGGGCACGGTGATGGAAGAGACACCGCAGGACAGATCGCTGCACATCGACTCACTGATAGACGATCCCTCCGTCTCGATCATGGTGTGCACAGGAGCGGGTGGTGTCGGAAAGACCACCACTGCGGCCGCCATCGCCCTTCGCGCCGCACAGCGAGGGCGTCACGTGTGTGTGCTCACCATCGACCCTGCACGACGCTTGGCGCAAGCAATGGGTTTGACAGAACTCGATAACACTCCGCGCGAAGTAGAAGTCGTCAACGGTGCGGGTTCGCTGCACGCGATGATGCTCGACATGAAGCGCACGTTCGATGAAGTCGTCGAAGCGCACGCCGACCCCGAGCGCGCCGCTCAGATTCTGGAAAACCCGTTCTATCAAGCATTGTCGTCGTCGTTCGCCGGGACGCAGGAGTACATGGCAATGGAAAAGCTCGGACAATTGCATGCACAAGACGACGCTCCCTGGGACCTGATAATCGTCGATACGCCACCATCTCGGAGTGCGCTCGACTTCCTCGATGCCCCAGCCCGACTCGGATCCTTCCTCGACGGACGCTTCATTCGCATCCTCACAGCTCCAGCCCGTGGAGCAGGCCGAGGCCTTGGGCGCTTAGCGGCAGCCGGTTTCGGAATCTTCACCGGAGTCTTGGGCAAGATCCTCGGTGCCCAGGTGCTCGCCGACGTCGGGACATTCGTCGCAGCCATCGACACCACGTTCGGTGGGTTCCGTGAGCGGGCGGACAAGACATTCGAGTTGCTCCAGCAGGACAGCACGCGATTCCTCGTGATCGCGGCTCCTGAACCGGATGCGATGCGCGAAGCGTCCTACTTCGTCGACCGCCTCCGTTCGGAGAACATGCCGCTGGGAGGACTCATCGTGAATCGGGTTCAGGCTGTCGATCGAGACGTGATGACGGCCGAGACGGCGCTCGCCGCAGCCGAACGCCTTGCTCACGACGAAGGCGAGCAAGTTCTGACGTCGCGCCTGCTCACTTTGCACGCCGATCGGCTCCGGATTCGCGAACGCCAGCACCATGTCACGGAGCGGTTCACCGGCGCCCACCCGGGCGTTGCGCTCGCCCAAGTTCCCGCGCTCGCCGAGGACGTTCACGACCTCGATGGCCTCGAGGAGGTCGGGGAGTTGCTCGCCCTGGGGCGGCCGGTGTAACGCGGACTACGAGGCGGTTAGGAAGCGCGAGTCGGAGCGAAGATCTCGCGTCGCTCGTACTCGGTTTGCGCCGTCTCCAACAGGTTCCGCCACGACGTCACGTGCGGACGCCGGCGCAGGAGTGCGCGGCGTTCCCGTTCGGTCATGCCACCCCAGACGCCGAACTCGACACCGTTATCGAGGGCATCGGCCAGGCACTCGGTTCGGACGTCGCACCCCATACAGATGGCTTTAGCGCGATTTTGCGCCGCCCCCTGGACGAAGAGTGCATCGGGATCGGTGCTGCGGCATGCCGCTCGCGCGGCCCAGTCAGTGTCCAACGACACGTTATTCCTCCTACGAGTGGTGCTGGGCTTGCCCTGTGGTGGTGGCAGAAAGTACGCCCCTCCCTTGCCCCATGCTAGGTTCTAAATGACTATTTCTAAATAGTTGTTTTTCACGATGCATGCCCCCTCACGGGTTCCTTAGGGGGAATTCGGCTTTCCTCGTGCATCCCGCTACACGGCGCCCACCTTCCCGTGACACAACTGCGACAGTCCCCCGGGCCTCTTGCACTACCTCTGACGCGGTCCTACTGGTCGGCCATCGGCCCCCGAGCACGATCGTCGGACCGAATTTTGACCGCCATCTGCACGGCAATGCCAACCCCGCGACCGGAACCTGGACGCTTACCCTGGACGTCCCATGCCTGTGACATCTGACGACGAGCCGCGCCGGGTATCGCCGGTCGGCATCGTGGGACGCCTTCTGGCCTTCGGCATCGGGGCGGTGATCGCCGGTGTCCTCGTGGGATTGATGCTCCTGCCGTTCGCCGGCGCCGCCGGAGTCGTGACCCGGGACGTCATCACCGAATTCGAATCTTTGCCGGTGTCCTTGAGCACACCACCGTTGCCCGAGCGCTCGGTGATCTTGGCCTCCGACGGCTCACTCCTAGCAACGTTGTACTACCAAAACCGAGTCGAAGTTCCGCTCGAGAGCATCGCCCCGGTTATGCGCCAGGCGATCATCGCCATCGAGGATGCGCGGTTCCTGGACCACAACGGGGTCGATGCGCGCGGCGTTGTGCGTGCACTCGCGCGCAACACGACAGCCGGCGGCATCGAGCAGGGCTCATCGACGCTAACGATGCAGTACATCAAGAACGTCCTCGTCAACCAAGCCGCATCGGCCGAGGATCTCGAAGCCGCGCGCGGCGACAGCTTTACCCGCAAGATCCGAGAAGCGCGTCTAGCCCTGGCCCTGGAAAAGCGATTCAGCAAGGGCGAAATTCTCGCTCGTTATCTCAACATCGCCTACTTCGGCTCCGGCGCCTACGGGGTCGAAGCGGCATCTCGCCGGTACTTCTCCAAACCAGCGGCTGATTTGAATCTCAGCGAAGCCGCAACACTCGCTGCAATCGTGAAGGGACCGACGGCCTACGACCCCCTTCGTAATCCGGAGAACGCAACCAAGCGGCGGAACGTCATCTTGCAGCGCATGGCTGCCCTCGGATACATCTCCGACGACCAAGCCGACCGGGCGGCGGCCGTACCGATGGAAGAAGTACTCGATCCGACGCGAACATCCAACGGGTGCACGTCCTCCTACGCACCCTTCTTCTGCGACTACGTACTCCAAACCATTCGCACGAGCGATGCCTTCGGCGAGACTCCCGAAGAACGCGAGGCATTCTTGCGTCGCGGTGGCTACACCATCCGCACCACACTTGATCCGAACGTGCAGCGTGCAGCTACCGACACCGTCAACTCCTTCATCCCACCCGACGACGAAAGCCGCAAGGCTGCCGCCGTCAGCATGGTCGAGCCCGGCACCGGCAACATCATTGCGATGACCCAGAACCGCTCATGGGGAACGTCGGGCGTTGGTAAGACCACTTACAACTACAACACCGATCGCTCGATGGGCGGAACCATCGGCATGCAAGCGGGATCGACCTTCAAGGTCTTCACGCTCGCTGCGGCACTCGAAGCGGGTATCTCGCCGTACGAGCCGATCAACTCGCCAAGTCCTGCGACCTTTGAAGGCTTCGTCAACTGCGAAACCGGCGTCCCATTCCCAACCGTGACGGTGCGTAACTCCACCCGCGGGGGCTACCTAACGATGGCCCAGGCAACGGCGTTTTCCACGAACACCTATTTCATGGCCATTGAGGAACGCACCGGAATCTGTCGTCCGGCCGAGATCGCCGAGGCAATGGGTGTTTACACAGGTAGCGGCGATGAGCTGCCGCGCGTGCCGACACTCACCTTGGGTGTTGCCGAAGTAACTCCCCTCGCCATGGCCAATGCGTACGCGACCTTCGCCGCACATGGCGAATACTGCAAACCCCGCAGCATCCTTGAGGTCCGCGACCGAAACCAGACGCGGCTTCCTGTTCCCGGCGAAGAATGCACCCAGGTCGTTGACCGGGCAGTAGCCGACTCGGTCACCGAACTCCTCTCCGGCGTGGTCGATGGCCCGATTTCCGGCAGAACAGGCTCCAAGATGTCCCTCGCACCACAACCGGCGGCCGGGAAGACCGGCACCACAAACGAGTCAGCCGCGGTGTGGTTCGCGGGCTACACACCCCAGGTCGCAGCAGCCGCCTGGGTAGGAGATCCGCGCGGTGGTTTCGCCCACCCGCTCAAAGACATCACGATCAACGGCACCTACTACCGCCAGGTCTACGGCGGAACGCTCGCGGGACCAATCTGGAAAGCCAGCATGGAAGCGGCCTTGGCCGACAAACCGATAGAGGAGTTCATCCTCAGCACCGACCTGCCGACGACCGTGTTCGACGTCAACAAGATCCCCGACCTCAGCGGACTCGGCATCCCAGAAGAGATCATCGCGAAGTTGGCCGACAGCACGCTCGAGCTCGGTGACATCAGCGAGGTGAACTCCCGCGAACCGGCGGGTGTAGTCGTCGCCCAAACGCCTGCTGCGGGCGGACCCGCCATACCCGGGACCGCAGTCAACATCGTGGTATCGACGGGCTTCAACGCCGTGCCGGAAAGCCGTGGCGCACCCCTCCAAGACGCGGTCACGATCATGGATCGAGAGGGCTACGCGGTCGACGTCGTCATCGCGTTCGATCCTGCTGCACCACCAGACACGGTCATCGCCCAATCCATTCCAGCCGGAAGCGTTATGCCCGTAGGAACCGTTGTCACGTTGACCATCAACGGAGCAGCGCCCGAGCAGCCAGACCCCGCGCAGCCTGCTCCGGCCGACCCCGCGCAGCCTGCTCC
>CAZVWA010000028.1:2864-14879 GCA_964631085.1 uncultured Rubrivirga sp. | reverse complement strand
TGCAGTCGCCTCGACCGGCGTGGACGGGATCGGCCCGCAGGGCTCCCGACACTCGCGGTCCGATTCCTTTCCCAGTGGCATCGTCAGAAGCCTCAACGAACGGCCATGGGTCGAACGGACACGTGTCGCCGAAGGGAATCGAAACCGCGATGAACGAGTCTCGGGACTCCGACGCTCAGTAGGCTGACGTATGTCCATCAACCCGGTGCATGCCGGATCCAACGTACCCGCTGGCGAGTACAACGCGAAGGCAGTCGCCGCGGCTATCCGAGACCTACTCATTGCCATCGGTGAGGATCCGGACCGCGAGGGGCTTCGCGATACGCCCGATCGAGTGGCACGCGGTTACGAGGAGATCTTCGGTGGGTTGAGACGAACCGCCGAAGACGTTCTCACGACCACGTTCGACATTGGGCATGGTGAGCTCGTGATGGTCAAGGACATCGAGGTCTACAGCACCTGCGAACACCACCTCTTGCCTTTCTTCGGCGTGGCCCACGTCGGGTACATCCCCAATCCATCGGGGCAAATAACGGGCCTTTCCAAACTTGCGCGCTTGGTGGACGTGTTCGCCCGTCGTCCGCAGGTGCAAGAACGGCTGACGACACAGGTAGCCGAATCGCTCATGCGCATCTTGGAGCCCCAAGGCGCAATCGTGGTCATTGAAGCCGAACACATGTGCATGTCGGTTCGCGGCGTGCGCAAGCCTGGTTCCAAGACGGTTACCAGTGCGGTCCGCGGGTCGCTGCTTAATGCAGCAACGCGGGCCGAAGCCATGGCCTTGATCTTGGATCGCTAGCTATGGCGGGCTTGCCGGTTTCAGGAATCGACGCCCGGTTGCCCGTGGTCTGGGGCGTGCTCAACGTGACGCCCGACTCCTTCTCTGATGGGGGCCTGTTCGAATCTGCCGATAAAGCCATCGAACAAGGAGTGCTCCTTCGCAGCCAAGGGGCGGACGTGGTGGATATCGGTGGTGAATCAACCCGCCCCGGAGCCGAGCGCGTTGGGATCGAGGTCGAACTGCAGCGAGTCCTTCCGGTGATTTCGGGACTCGTGGATCGTGGCGTGATGGTGAGCGTCGACACCATGCGAGCGGAAGTTGCTCGCGAGGCAGTTGGGTGCGGAGCGAGCATCGTCAACGATGTCAGTGGTGGTCGAGCCGATCCCGACATGCACTCCACGGTTGCAAAGCTAGGTGTGCCGTATGTCGTGATGCATTGGCGGGGCCACTCGGTGTCGATGAATCAGCAAGCCGTTTACCACGATTCAGTGAGTGAAGTGCGCGGCGAGATCGACCAGCAGGTCCGAACTGCCATTGCCTCGGGAATCGATCCTGGATGCATCGTCGTTGACCCCGGTATCGGGTTCGCCAAGGAGCCCGAGCACAACTGGGACCTATTGCGCTCATTGGATGTCCTGACTGAAATGGGGTTCCCGATCTTGGTCGGCGCATCCCGCAAGCGCTTCCTCGGCGCACTCCTCGCGAACGCCGAAGGCCTTGCCCGCGAGACGACCGGGCGAGATGTGGCAACGGCTGTACTCAGCGCGCGGTTAGCCGATGCTGGCATCTGGGGACTTCGGGTCCATGATGTCCGCTCGACGGTCGATGCTTTGAAGGTGAGCCTGGCCATGCGGCGGGAGGAGGCGCAGTGACGGATCGAATCGAGATCTACGGCATCTCCGGATGGGGCCATCACGGGGTTCTGAACGCCGAGCGGGAGTCGGGACAGGAGTTCAGCGTCGACATCGTTATCGGACTCCAACTATCCGGTCTCGACGATGACCTTGACAAGACGGTCGACTATTCGGTGGTGGCCGAGCGTGCCCATGCGATTGTGGTCGGGGAGCCGGTGGACCTGATCGAGACCGTTGCCGAGCGGATCATCGAGTCCTGCCGAGATTATTCGGGCATTGCTTATGTAGAAGTGGCGGTACACAAACCGTCGGCACCCATTGCTGTTCCATTCCGCGACGTTGTCGTCCGCGTCCGGCGAGACTTCACCTGAGTTCGATGCGTTACGTAATCGGAGTCGGATCAAACCTCGGTGATTCCGAGTCCAGCGTGCGAGATGCGATGGACGCCGTAACGACAGCACTCGACGCCTCGAACGATCAACGATCGTCGCTCTACCGAACTCAACCGGTGGGGGGACCGGAGCAACCTGACTATGTCAACGCTGTCGTGATCCTTGAGAGCGAACACCCCCCACTCGACGTTCTGGCCCTACTGCAGGAAATCGAACAGCGGGCAGGACGGGTCCGAGATGTGCGATGGGGTCCTCGGACTTTGGACCTCGACATCATCGACGTCGACTCCCTGGAGTCCGACGATCCACTGCTGACCTTGCCGCATCCTCGAGCTCACGAACGAGCCTTCGTGCTCGTGCCCTGGCATGAAATCGATTCGGGGGCTGTGCTTGCTGGCCATGGCCCCATCGCGGATATCGTCGAGCGCGGATTCACCGATCAAGATATTGAGCGTGTGCCGAATTCGACCGGTGGCGGCCTTCTATGAAGCCGACGACCATTCGACTCCTAGGAGTACTCGCCGTGCTTGGGGCGGCGGGTGGCTGGGCTGTCGTGGTCATCCTTCAAGGCTGGAGTGGCCGGGCGCTCCCGATCCCGGTCTTGGCTGGATCGGCCCTGTGGCTCCTCGGGGTCGCATTCATCATCTGGGGAAGTGTCGTCGGCCCACGATTGCAGTCTCGCAGTGATCCCACTGCCCACCCGGGCGTAGAGCCGCTCCCCGGCCTCGTCGCAGCCCGGGTGGCCGCCATCTCGATGGCGGCAAGTCGGGTCGGAGCCTTCGTCGCGGGGATCTACACCGGATTGGGACTGGCCACCATCGCCGGCGGGTTGTCAACACCCGCGTCGACCCAGGCCTTTTGGGCATCGCTGCTCGCAGCCAGCGGCGCCGCCGTGACCTGTGTGGCTGCCGTGCGTCTAGAACACCGCTGCTTGTTGCCGTCGGGTGCCGAGAACGACGACGAGTGACCTAAGGTCTAGCCATGAGCGAGCCGTCCCAGACACCGCTGGAAGACCTACCCTTCGACGAGTTACGGCACCGGGCGTTCCACATTGCCGAACACCGTGTAGACGTCGGATTCTTCTCCGACCTGTTCGGCCACATGCCGGGAATGGTTGCGATCGAAGGCGAGCAAGGGGACCTTGGTGCCATCGGTGGCACATTCATCGAGACGGTTAGAGCAGTGCGAGAGATGTTCGGATCGGGGGAGCTCGATCCGGACACCGAGGCGCTGTTGCGGGCGCGCTTTGCGACCTACATCCGCGAGCACGAGGGATAGCTCGGGGACCGAACTAGCGGTCTGCGTCACCTGTGACGAAGAAAAAGGATGCTACCGCGCTGGAGAGTGACTCCATCTGCGTTCCCACGAGCGCGAATTGCATCGCCTGCAGATGGGCGAAACTGGGAGTGCGGGCTTTGAGTCGCACGGGCAATGCATCGCCGTTGCTCACCAACAACCAGCCAGCGATACCGAGCGGATTCTGCGTCCAGGCGTGCACGGTGCCCTCGGGTGCCCGCAGAGTTTTGGGCAGTTGTACCGAGAACGGCTGATCCTCGAGATCGCGGAGTCGCTCAACGCACTGGTGGATGATCTGCGCGCTCAGGCCAATGGAGTCGACCAGAGACACATAGCGTGCTCGTGCGTCACCCTCGGTGTGCACGGGAGCACTCCAATCAAGGTCGAGTTCGGCGTAGGCGAGGTACGGGTCGTCGCGTCGCAGATCCCAATCGACGCCACTTGCCTGTCCGACCGCTCCCGAGCATGCGTACGTGCGGGCTGTGTCCAGTTCCAAGATCGCGCACCCGCGCAAGTCTTCGCGCGCTTGGATTTCCGCCCGCCAAGCCGTCGAACGATCCTCGGCATCTCTAGCCCATGCGCTGATGTCTGTGAGGCAGGCGTTCGGGAGGGCGTGCTCAAGGCCTCCTATTCGGTTCACCATCGGGTGGACGCGGCCACCGGTGGCTCGTTCCTGCCAGTCGGCCCACGCCTCGCGAAGGGTGAGCGCGTCCACTACTCCCAGTGAACCGAGCAGGAGCGCGCTGGCTCCGATGCGTCCGGCCTCAGCAAGCAGCATCCGCGACCAGGTGGCTCGGTCGGGAGGTGTGATGCCCGTTGCCTTCTCGACTGCGAGCGCTACTCCCAATTCAGAAGAGACCGCGGACAACCAGTCATGACGATTCGCAAGCATCATGATCTGTCGGTAGTCACGGGCCTCGAAAAGTTTCTCGGCGCTGCGGTGCATAAGGCCGGGGCGGACTTCGGCGTGCGTGATCGTGCTGGCGCCATCGGTTTCGATCGCAATTTCCAAGCCGCCGTGATTGCCCGGGTGATAGCTCCCGAGATCCAGCGTGATGCGCGGGGTATCGCCGGATCGGAGGTACTGAGCCATGCCGATCGCCGCAATGACTCGTGTGGGATCAGCGCCGGTCACGGTGCCATCGTTTCATTGGTCGGACCCTACGTCCGATCGAACCGGTTCGATGAGCCACTCGAAGGATCCCAATTCCAACGGCCATGAATCCAACGACGAAGAAGCGAACACCTCGTGCTGGGGCAACATCCAGGCTCCTGCCGCTGCGCAAGAATCCAACGCGACGTGCGCGGTGATGTTGACGGTGCCATCGGGGCGCGCAGGCTGCGGGTAGCCGGCAGCGAATCCCCGCAGTGTGCCGCCATCCCATAGACCCGTGCGTCGATCGGCAAATCTGTGGGCGTAGTCGACTCCAACTGCGTAACCGGTATTCAGCACTCGGGTGAGGCGGCGCCACACGCGATCTCGGGCGAGGCCGATTTCGCGACGTGCGAATGGTTTGGTGGCCGGCCACCATCGGTTCAGCCATGAAGTGGCGTCGGCGTTGGTCATGTCACCCAGGAGCGCTCCGGCGGCCGCGTCGCTTAGTGCCGGCCCAATCTCCTCCGATCCGGTTGCGGGATCGACCAGAACTATGCGCGCGTTGAGGTGATCGTCGAGTTCGACAACGGGACACGGAACGTCATCGAGGAACTCGTGTGCCATCACGATGCCGTTCAACTTTCCGTCATCGCCGGTGATTTCTTCCACGCCGGCATCAATGTGTACCCGACGCCACTCGATCGACGAGTCGAGTCCGTCGGGTCGGGGGCGGGTGTCCACACCGATGAGTCGGATGTCGGAATCCACGAGTGACGCGAGTTGACCGAGTAACGTGCCGGAGCCACTACCAACGTCCACAACGGTTCGGATGCTGTGATCGAAGTCTTCCTCGGCTAAGAGCGTCGCCACCTTTCTGGCCGTGTGGGTGCTGACGCTCACAGGGGTTGCGAAGTGGTGCTCAGCTTTGTGGTCGCGATAAAACGCCCGGTTCGCGCTCTCCCAGCATTCGACCCACGGGATGTGGGCGCGCGTAACTGTCGGACGTGACATGCCGGCACGGTAGTGCCACCCCTAGGCTTGAGTGTTGTGAGCGACGCAGGGCCGTCTCGTTTGCGGATCGCCATCGTGGGCTGCGGCCGCGTCGGCGCCGTTCTCGGTGCTGCGTGGCACCGTGCCGGGCACCGGATCGTCGGTGTCTCTGCTCGATCGGACACCTCCCGGCTCCGCGCCGATGCACTACTTCCGGGCGTACCGATCGGAGATCCCACCCAGATCACCCGAGAAGCAGATCTGGTGTTGGTCGCAGTTCCCGACCCGGAATTGCGTCGCGTCGTCGACGACCTCGTGCTCGCGGGTGCGATACGTGCTGGTCAGTTTGTGGTGCATCCAGCCGGTCGCTACGGCCTCGATGTCCTCGCCGCCGCATCGGAGGCCGGGGCCGTCGGGCTTGCCATTCATCCCGCGTTGCCGCTGACGGGAACGAGTATGGATCTGGACCGTCTTGCTGGCGCAGCCTTCGGAGTGACGTCTCCCGAAGGCATGCGCACGGTGGCGGAAACGCTCGTTGTCGAACTTGGCGCCGAACCGGTCTGGGTACCGGAAGCTGCTCGTGGCAGCTACCACGCAGCCTTGGCCTTCGCCGCCAACTACTCGATGACCTTGGTGAATACATCGGTTGCGCTACTGCGCGACACAGGTGCGGAGTCTCCCGAGCGCATTCTGGGACCGCTCGTGCGCGCGAGTGTTGAGACTGCACTCGAGCGAGGGGATCGCGCGCAGACGGGGCCGATCTCGCGTGCGGACTCGGCAACGGTCACGGAGCACTTGCACCTGCTCAACGACCAAGCCCCGTTGGTCGCTCAGTCCTATCGGGCTCTGGGGAAACTGACGGTGGATCGACTCCTTGATGCAGGCGTTCTCGATGCTGAGCAGGCATCTCGGGTGCTTCGAGCTTTCGAAGAGTCGGAGATTTCGTCATGAACGTCACCCGCGATGTTCTGCCGCTTGATCCATCCAAGCGCCGGGTCTTCGTTCCGACCATGGGTGCGCTGCACGCAGGTCACCGGGAGCTCATGCGGGTCGCACGTGAGCGGGCTGGTGACGATGGCGAGGTGGTAGTCAGCATCTTCGTCAATCCAACCCAGTTCGGCGCAGGTGAGGACTTCGATGCCTACCCACGCACGCGGGAGCAAGACGAGGCGGTCTGCCGCAGCGAAGGGGTCGATGTTCTGTTCGCACCGACTGTCGACGATGTCTACGGCACTCGTTCGATGGATGCTCGGGTGACGGTGGAGCCCGGCCCCTTAGGACTCGAATTGGAAGGGACAACACGGCCAACGCACTTTGCGGGAGTTTTGAGCGTCGTTGCTCTGCTCTTTCACAAGGTTCGACCGGATGCCGCAATCTTCGGTGAGAAGGACTACCAGCAGTTGGAATTGATCCGACGGATGAACGACGATCTCGGCTTCGGTATTGACATCGTCGGTGTCGGCACTGTTCGAGATGACGATGGTCTTGCGCTGAGTTCGCGGAACTCGTACCTATCGCAGGACGAGCGTAGGCTGGCATCCGCGATTCCTCGCGCACTGACTGCGGCCCAGAATGCAGCGCCCTCGGGCGCCAACGCAGCCCGGCAGGCAGCGGTGACGATCTTGGATGATGCGTCGATGGAGATCGATTACGTGGACGTGCGTTCGAACACGCTCGGATCACCGCCCGACGTAGGCGCAGCCCGGCTACTCGTTGCGTGCCGAGTTGGTACCACGCGCCTGATCGATAACTGTGCCCTTGATCTAGGAACGCGCTGATGCCGACCAGTACGCGCATCCCCGGCCGGCTGTCCGCTCCCTCACCCGGTTGGACGGCGCGGGCGGACGTCGTGGTGGTGGGCTCGGGGGTTGCCGGTTTGACGACTGCTCTTCGAGTTCGCGCGCTCGGGTTCAGTGTCCTGCTCGTGACGAAGGCAACGGTCGACGAAGGTTCGACTCGATGGGCGCAGGGCGGAATCGCCGCCGCGTTAGCGGACGACGATTCGCCCGCGGAGCACATGCGCGACACACTCGAAGCCGGCGTTGGTCTGTGTAACGAACGAGCGGTCGAGATCTTGGTTAGTGAGGGGCCGGACGCCGTTCGCGAGTTGATTTCCTGGGGAGCGCGATTCGACACTGATCCCACGGGTTCCATTGCCCTCACCCGAGAGGGCGGGCATCATCGCAATCGGATCGCCCACGCAGGGGGAGATGCGACGGGCGCCGAAGTTACGAGAGCTCTCGTTGCGGCGGTTAGTGCTGATCCCGGCATAGAGGTGGTCGAGAACGCGTTGGTCCTCGATCTCATCGCTAGCGCGGATGGCAGAACGGCTGGGGTCACGCTGCACGTGATCGGTCCAGGGCAACGCGACGGTGTGGGTGCCGCATTGGCACCTTCGGTGGTCTTGGCAACGGGTGGATTCGGTCAAGTCTTTGGCCAGACGACTAATCCGTACGTCGCGACAGGCGATGGCGTGGCGCTTGCGCTGCGTGCCGGCGCCGCCGTCGCCGATCTGGAGTTCGTTCAGTTCCACCCGACCGTCCTGTGGCTCGGTCCGCTCGCCCAAGGTCAGCAGCCTTTGGTGTCCGAAGCGGTTCGGGGCGAGGGGGCCGTTCTACTAGACGACGACGGGCGACGCTTCATGAGTAATGAGCACCCCATGTCGGATCTGGCGCCTCGGGATGTCGTTGCCAAAGCCATCATGCGTCGAATGCGCGAGACGGGTGCCGCTCATGTGTGGCTCGATGGCCGGGGTCTCGGCGCGGACGTCTGGCTCCAAAGGTTTCCGACCATCTTGCAGTCGTGTCGGCTCCGAGGTATCGATCCCGTGACCGACCTCATTCCTGTGTCTCCCGCCCAGCACTACGCATCCGGTGGAGTCCTAACCGACTTCGACGGTCGCTCGACTATCCCCGGGCTCTACGCGTGCGGGGAGGTCGCCTGCTCGGGCGTGCATGGCGCCAACCGCTTGGCATCGAACTCACTGCTCGAGGGATTGGTGTTCGCCCGGCGCATAGCCGAAGCGATCAGGCATGACCGCGAGGGCCGCGGCGCTCCGGAGTCCGCCGAGACATCGGCCTCGACCGGTGTCCTGGCGAACGCCAAACGTCGCCCACTGCAACAGACGATGGACATTCATGCCGGTGTGCTCCGCAGTGCGCGCTCGCTCGACGAGGCGATAGCTGCACTTGATGCGGATCTGGAAGACCCCGGGGGGACTCCGTGTACCGAGGACTGGGAGGCGACCAACCTCGCTACGGTCGCACGGGTTCTCGTGGAGCACGCTCGTCATCGTGAGGAGACGCGCGGGTCCCATTGGCGAGAGGACTTTCCGGACGCGCAAGAACGATGGAGGGTGCGTCTTGTGACGACCATGAGTCCGCATGGAGATCTTGAGACGGTCGAGCACCGCCCCGAGTGGGTTCCCGGTAGCGAGGAGGTCTAGGTGCAATACGCCACGTACCGACTATCGGCGGAGACCACGGCGCTCTTGGCTGATGCGGGGCTTCGTCCACTGGACATCGAATCGCTCGCCTTTCGTGCGCTGGAAGAGGACATCGACGATGGTGTCGATGTCACCACGGTGGCCACCGTTCCCATCGAGCAACGGGGTCGACTTGCTTTCGTCGCGCGTGCAGCGGGCGTAATCGCCGGTCAGGTGGTCGCAGCAGCAATCGTCGATGTCGTGTGCGGAGATGATCGCGAGATCGACTTCATGGTTGAAGAAGGCGCGCATGTTGAGCCGGGAACCGAAGTGATGGCAATTGCTTCCACAACGCACGACCTCCTTCGAGCAGAACGGCCCGCACTGAATTTGCTGAGTCATCTCAGCGGCATCGCGACGGCGACTGATAGATGGGTTCAAGCGATCGGAGACAAGCCGGCACGTATCCGCGATACCCGTAAGACGATTCCTGGGCTACGTGCGGTCGAGAAGTACGCGGTGCGAACCGGCGGTGGCGTCAACCATCGCATGAGTCTTGCCGATGCAGCGCTTGTCAAGGACAACCACATCGAAGCCGCCGGTGGCGTCGAGGAAGCATTTCTCGCGGTGCGCAAGGCATTCCCCGACGTTCCGGTGGAGGTGGAAGTCGACACCCTCGAGCAGTTCGACGAGGTGCTGGCCGCTGGTGCAGATCTCGTCCTGCTGGATAACTTCACTGTGGCTCAGATGATCGAAGCCGTTCGGCGGAACGGCGGGCGTGCCCGCCTGGAGGCATCGGGGGGATTGACCCTCGACCAGGCGGCTGACGTCGCAGCCACCGGCGTCGACTACCTTGCGGTCGGTGCCTTGACGCACTCAGCGCCCGTCCTCGATATCGGTGCGGACCTCACGGTCCTCGGTTAGGAGTCTGCATGCTGCTGGCCGTCGATGTCGGTAACACGAACACCGTTCTTGGTTTGTTCGATGGTGCGGAACTGAAGAATTCCTGGCGTATCACCACACACGCTCGCGCGACCGGTGACGAGATGGCACTGACCTACCGTGGTCTGCTGGAGTCCCAGCCGCATGTCACTGGACTGGCCCTGTGCAGCACCGTGCCGAGTGTGCTGCACGAGTTGCGTCCGATGATCTCGTCCTTTTTCCGAGAAATCCCGGTGGTGATCGTCGAGCCGGGAACCAAGACGGGCGTCCCCATCCTCACCGACAACCCGAAGGAGGTCGGGGCGGATCGGATCGTCAACACCCTCGCCGCCCATCAGCAGTTCGGTGGCCCCTGCATCGTCGTCGACTTCGGTACTTCCACAAACCTTGATGTCGTCTCGGCCAACGGCGAGTTCCTCGGTGGCGCGCTCGCACCGGGAATCGATATTTCGCTCGAAGCCTTGTCCAACCGAGCAGCGCAACTGCGCAAGGTTGAGGTCGTCCGGCCCCGATCACCTATCGGGAAGAACACCGTCGAGGCACTGCAGTCGGGAGCCGTGTTCGGCTTCGCCGGACAGGTGGATGGCCTGGTGGATCGCATTATGGAGGAAATAGGTCCGGTCACGGCGGTCGTGGCCACCGGAGGACTGGCCTCCGTCGTTATCGGTGAGTCCGAGACGATCACCCACCACGATCCGAATCTCACGCTTACCGGGCTGCGGATGGTGTTCGAGCGGAACACCGACTGACGGCCACTTAAGCGCACGCGGGTATCCAATAGCCTTGCCCATCGTGGACAGCACCGACGTCGAGGACGACCTCCCGGAGCAAATGCGGATTCGTCGCGCCAAGCGCGAAGAGCTCGAGCGCCGTGGCATGGATCCGTATCCGGTGCAGTTGCCGATCACCCATGACATCGCTGCTGTTCGTGCCGCCCACGGAGATCTCGAAACCGACACCGCTTCGGGGGAATACGTCGGGATCGTGGGCCGAATCATCTTCTCCAGAAACACGGGCAAGTTGTGCTTTGCGACGCTGCGAGGCGGTGATGGAGTCGAAATCCAGGCCATGCTGTCCCTCGACAAGGTCGGTCAGGAGGCCCTCGACGCCTGGAAGGAACTCGTTGATCTCGGTGACCAGGTCTTCGTGCACGGTGAGGTAATCACATCCAGGCGTGGTGAATTGTCCGTTCTCGCCGACGAGTGGCGGATGGCGGCTAAGTCGCTGCGCCCCCTTCCCGTAGCGCACAAGCCGCTCAGTGAAGAAGCGCGTGTTCGTCAGCGTTACGTGGACCTGATCGTGCGTCCGGAAGCGGGGCGCATCGCTCGTCTGCGGGTCGACGCGGTGGCGGCACTGCGCCAAGACCTCACCGACCGGGGTTTCCTAGAGATCGAGACGCCCATGCTGCAAACCCAGCACGGCGGAGCCGCCGCTCGGCCCTTCACCACGCATTCCAATGCCTTGGACATGGACTTATTTCTGCGGATCGCCCCGGAATTGTTCTTAAAGCGCGCGGTAGTGGGTGGCCTTGAGCGAGTGTTCGAGATCAACCGCAATTTCCGCAATGAGGGAGTGGACTCCAGCCACTCCCCGGAGTTCGCGATGCTCGAGTTCTACCGGGCATATGCGGATTACCGCACGATGGCGACGATCACCCGGGAACTCATTCAAGGTGTTGCCCGACGCGTTGCAGGGAGCGAGCACGTAACCCGGGTCGATGGCTCGGAAATCGATCTGTCCGGGGAATGGCCGAGCGTCGATCTGTACAGCAGTGTCTCGGAAGCCGTGGGCGAGGACATCACTCCCGCCACGCCTCTGCGGGACTTGGCAAGGTTGTGCGAGGACGCAGACATCTCGGTCGCACCCACCTGGGTTCCGGGGAAGCTCGTCGAGGAACTGTTCGAGCACTACGTTTTGCCCTCGTTGGATCGCCCCACTTTTGTCATGGACTACCCGGTCGATACCTCGCCGTTGGTGCGTGCCCATCGAGACAAGCCCGGAGTCGTCGAGAAGTGGGACTTGTACGTCGGTGGAGTCGAACAAGCAACCGGTTACTCAGAACTTGTCGATCCCGTGGTGCAGCGTGAGCGCCTTACCGAGCAGGCGGCACTGGCGGCCAAGGGCGACCATGAGGCGATGCGTATCGATGAAGACTTCCTACGGGCACTCGAGCACGGGATGCCTCCGTGCGGTGGCGTGGGCTTGGGCATCGATCGCCTGTTGATGAATCTCACGGGCTA
>CAZVWA010000028.1:1412-2764 GCA_964631085.1 uncultured Rubrivirga sp. | reverse complement strand
TGCCGTAATCAGCCGGTATTGCGAAGTCCCGTCGCGATGCCGTTGATGGTGACCGACAGCGCCCGGCGAAGGTCGTCGTCGGGGTCCGTGGCGCGGCGGCTGCGCTCCAGCAGCGAGATCTGTAATGAATGCAGCGGGAGCAGGTAGGTGTCGCGGGTGGCCAAGGTGCGACGAAGAGTCGGATTGTCGGCCAGCAACTCGTCCTGTCCGGTGACCAGGAGTACCTGCTCGATGGTCTTCTCATGCTCGGCGACGATGACGTCGAAGATGTGATGCAGTTCTTGGGGCACCAAGCGGTCAACGTATTGACGGGCAACCTCGAGATCGGTCTTCATCAAGGTCATGGCCACGTTTGAAATGAAGTTTGCGAAGAAATGCCAGTGCTTGTACATGTCACGCAACTCGTCGTCGAATCCTGCGGCGCGCACGGCCTCCAGGCCCGAACCAACCCCGAACCAGCCGGGAACGATCTGCCGGGACTGCGTCCAGCCGAAGACCCAGGGAATGGCGCGCAAATCCTCGATACCCATCGCACCGTCGGGTCGTCGCGCCGGGCGAGAACCCAAGTGCATCGCCCCGAATTCCTCTACCGGTGTCGAGAGCGAGAAGTACCGGGGTAAATCGGGATTCTCGACGAGAGATCGGTAGCGGGCTTGGGCATGTGTGGACATGGTGTCCATGACGTCGTCCCATCGCGCCAGTTGTTCAGCCGGTTGACGCGATCGGCGGTGCAGTAAGGACGCATCGAGTACGGCGGCCACCATCTGCTCGAGGTTGTCTCGCGCCAGGGCAGGCAGCAGGTACTTGTCACTTATGACCTCACCCTGCTCGGTGACTTTGATCTGACCATCGAGCACACCCCAGGGCTGGGCCAGGATGGCCTCGTAGGTGGGACCACCACCCCGACCGACGGTTCCGCCGCGGCCGTGGAACAGACGTAGACGAACACCGTGCTTCATGGTGACGTCGCGGAGTCGACGTTGGGCCAGGTGAATTTCCCACTGGGATGACGTGATTCCTGCGTCCTTATTGGAATCGGAGTAGCCGAGCATGACTTCCTGGACGTCACCGCGAGATGCCACGATCGCTCGGTAGACCGGATGCTGCAGGAGTTGATCGATGATGGTGTCCGCGTTACGAAGTTCCTCGGCGGTTTCCAGCAGCGGAACGAACCCCACTCGTGATGTTCCGGCAGATGTATCAACGAGGCCCGTCTCCCGCGCGAGGATTACTGCGGCGAGGATGTCGTCCGGCCCGCGGGTCATCGACACGATGACCGATTCGATCGGCCGGGTTCCGTAGGTATCTAGGAGTTCGCGAACGGTGTCCATGGTCCGGTAGGTGACCATCGC
>CAZVWA010000028.1:0-1312 GCA_964631085.1 uncultured Rubrivirga sp. | reverse complement strand
TCTAGCAGGTCCTGGCGAATCAGCAGCAGGTCGTCGAGGAGCTCACGCGTGCTGTCGTAGTCGCGACCAACCCGGTGGGGTGCTTGATCGTGCAGCCTTTCGCGGGTCAGGCGCAGCCGCATACGGATGATCGTCAACTTCAGTCGGACTGGTTCTTCGGCGTTGATGCGGAGGAACCGAGGATCGAGATCGGGAAGGTAGCGAAGATCTGCATCGACGGACTCCCGCAGTGCCTGGCTCGAACCGGCGATGCGTTCAGATACCGAAAGATCCTCCAAGAGGCGATCGATGTGGGGGAGCAGGTCCAACACCGCGTGATCGCGCTGAAAGCGGACGACATCCGATGTCACGTCCGAAGTGACGAACGGGTTGCCGTCACGGTCGCCGCCGATCCACGACCCGAAACTCACCGGACGCGCGTCCGGTGGCAGCTGCACACCCAGATCGGCGAAGGCCGCGGCGAGGTCCTCGAGCACCTGACCCAACGGACCGCGGGTGAGGTCGTCTAGGTAGTACAGCGCGTTGCGTGCTTCGTCGAGGACCTGCGGTCGTTCGAGCCGGAGTTCGTCGGTTTGCCACAGCAGGTCGATGACCTCGGCTAGCCGTCGGGTTCGTTCGTTGTCTGACAGCCCCTCGTCGAGAAGAACGTCGGCGATCCGACGCAACTTGACCAAGACCGATCTCCTCGCGGCCTCTGTTGGATGGGCGGTGAATACCGGGCGGACGGACATCGCCGATGCCATGCGCTCCACCGATTCAGGGTCCAGATTGGCGGCTCGGGCTTGATCCACGACCCGATGCAAGGGCCCCGAGCGCAGTCGTCGATCGGCCCTGGCGTCATGCGCCCGCTCGACTTGCTCGGCCACGTTGGCAAGGTCGAAATAGATCGAGAAGGAACGGGCCAACTGTGTAGCGGTGGTGAGGTCGGCGTGGTCGAGAACGGCCGCCGCCGCGGCCGGATCGGTGCGGACCGCCAGTCGCACGGACTCCACTTGGTCCAGGAGAACCCCACCCTCCTGGCGAACCAGGGTTTGCCCGAGAAGGTCGCCCAGCAGGCGGATATGCGCCCGGAGGCGGGAATCATCGCTGGCAGTCTCCACGAGGCTGGATTGTTCCGTATTGCGTATTTCCGAGGCGTTTCGCGGTGGGCGTACGGCCCAGGGGGCGGCCGTGGTCGCGTGTTCGCCGGTCATGCAGGAGAATGGTTCGACCGGGAATTCCCGGGACGAAGTCGCCTGACCGATGGGGTGTTGCCGGATGTTCGAGAGGTTTACCGACCGAGCCCGCCGAGTGGTGGTTCTCGCGCAAGAAG
>CAZVWA010000027.1:0-14986 GCA_964631085.1 uncultured Rubrivirga sp. | reverse complement strand
ATCGTCAAGCCGATCGCGGAAGCGGTCGCGCGCCGATCGACCTTCCCGCTGGCGGTCAACGTGAAGCCCTGCACCAGGTGGATCGATGAAGGTGTCGCGATCGAACCGAAGTTCGGTGAGATCCAGTTGCGAATCTCTTCTCGATCGACGCGGTCACCGACGTAAACCATGGCTATGCGGTGATCGCCTGTTTCTTGATCGACGGTCGGTACCGCGATGGCGCTCGTGACGGCAGGGTGGTCGTTGAGTCGATCCTCGATGGCCACGAGATCAACGTTCACTCCTTGGATGCTGATGACATCGTCGAGTCGGCCGATGACGTGTAGTACGCCATCAGACCAGCGGCCGCGATCGTTTGTGCGTAGCCAACGCCCGTCGAAGACATCGTCGATGCCATCTCGGTAGCCGCTGGCAAGCATCGGTCCTGCGATATGGATGCGCTGGTCGGTCTCGTCTAGGCGAATATCCACTCCGTCGAGTGGGTAACCGTCGAGGACGCAGCCACCGCTCGTTTCAGTCATGCCGTAGGTCGTGGTCACCGAGATTCCGGCGGCTTCGCAGTCGCGGGCCGCCTGCGGTGCGAGCGCTGCACCCCCGACCAAAACGAGAGCGCACTCACTTAGCGCCGAGCGTCCGGCGGCAGTGGCGAGCAGCCTCGGTAGTTGGGTGGGAACCAGTGATACGGCAATCGGCCGGTCCGTTGCACGAGCGGTGTCGATGGCATCGGCGAATGCCTGGTCGGTGAAGCGTTCGGCGCCGCCCACGCTGCTCACTGCGATCGGTCGCCTGCCCGTAGCGTGAGCACGGACCATGACATTGAGGCCGCCGATCGACGTCGGAGGAATAGCGAGGACCCAGGTCGGGTCGCCTCCGGCACGCGAATTGATCTGACGCGTTGTCGAGGTCAGTGCCTGCGCGGTGAGCATGACGCCTCGAGGATTACCGGTGGAACCTGAGGTGCTCATGACGACGGCGATGTCGTTCGGCACAGGGTCGGCGGGGCGGACGGCGTCGCGTATCGCGGCAACGATGGGACCAGGAAGGGCCGAGGACTTCTCGGGGATGGGTGCGATAACCGAATCACCGGCCAGGGCGGAGTTGAGGCGATCCCATAGCGCCTCGACAGCGGCGTGACCTGTCGGTACCTCGACCAATTCGAGAGCCCGGACGGCATCGCTGTTCGACATCGTGCCGAGCGTAGGTGCTGCCGGTAGCGTTGCCAGCATGGATACCCGCACCCGCTACCCGTTGCCTCCCGTCGCACCGGAGGATTCGCCCGTCTGGCAGGACCCCGGCCACAGTTCGATGCGACCGGCGTGCACATGGGAATCGTTGGGTGACTACCGCGATATCCGGTACGAGGTGTCAACGGGCGAGCATGCGGGCATCGCCAAGATCACCATCGATCGTCCGCAAAAGCGCAATGCTTTCCGACCGCAGACGCTCTTCGAACTGTCCGACGCGATGAATCGTGCGCGCGACGACGATCGAATCGGCGTGATCATCTTGACCGGTCAGGGTGATTTGGCCTTCTGCTCCGGTGGAGACCAGGTCATCCGTGGAGACGATGGGTATATCGGCGATGACGATGTCGCCAACAAGGGCATTGGTCGACTCAACGTTCTCGACCTTCAAATCCAGATCAGGCGTATTCCCAAGCCTGTGATCGCGATGATCGCCGGCTACGCGATAGGTGGCGGCCACGTTCTGCATGTGGTGTGCGATCTGAGTATCGCCGCGGACAATGCCCGATTCGGGCAGACCGGCCCGAAGGTCGGGTCCTTCGATGGTGGCTACGGATCCGGGCTGCTGGCTCGCACGATCGGCCAGAAGAGGTCGCGCGAGATCTGGTACACCTGTCGTCAATACGGAGCTGAGCAGGCCTACGACTGGGGCTTGGTCAATGCCGTCGTCCCGATCGAGGACCTCGAGATCGAGACCGTGCGCTGGTCGCAGGAGATGCTGGCGCTCTCTCCGCTGGCTCTGCGCATGCTCAAGGCCTCGCACAATGCTGCCGATGACGGCCTGGCCGGTGTCCAGCAACTTGCGGGTGATGCGACCTTGCTGTTCTACATGACCGAAGAGGCGCAAGAGGGTCGTGATGCCTACAAGGAAAAGCGGCGCCCGGATTTCGATCAGTTCCCGCGTCGTCCGTGAACTACCTCAACACTTTGGAGATCCCCGCCCGGGTTGCTGTCGAGGAACTTCTTGCCGCATCGGTGCCGTTCTCGTTGCCGCTGCGTGTTCCTTTCCGAGGGCTCACCTCCCGCGAGGGCATGTTGCTGAAGGGACCTTCGGGGTGGGGCGAATTCGCGCCCTTCGATGACTACGACGTTCCGCGTGCAGCGCGGTGGTTGGCCGCCGCCCTTGAAGCGGCCTGGGGGCAGTGGCCGCCGACCACCCGGGACTTCGTCGAGGTGAACGCGATCATCCCCGCTGTCGATTCCACTCAAGCCGGCGTGCTTGCCCGCGAGGCGATCTTGGACAACGGCTGTCGGACGATCAAGGTGAAAGTCGGATCTACCTTGGCCGAGGATGAAGCCCGCGTCGTCGCGATCCGCGACGCTCTCGACACCGCTGATGTCGACGGCAGGATTCGCCTCGACGTCAACGGCATGTGGAGCCTTGATCAGGCGCAGACTGCTTTGCGTCGGCTCGTGAAGTATGGAATCGAGTATGTGGAGCAACCTTGCGAGTCCCTTGATGACGTCACGCGTCTTCGTTCCGCGGTGGACGTCCCGATCGCTGTCGACGAGGCCTTGCGAACCTCGGATGATCCGACCTCGGTTCGGCTGGATGGCATCGCCGACTACGCGATCTGCAAACCGATGACGCTCGGTGGCGTGCGTGCTACGTCGCGCATTGCCCAAAGTGTCGGCGTACCGGTCGTGATCAGCGGCTCCCTGGACACAGCCGTTGGTTTGTCCAGTTGCGTCGCGGCCGCTGCTGCTTTGCCGGAACTCCCGCTGGCAAGTGGGCTGGGAACCGGGACCCTTTTCCTTCGAGACGTCGTCGATCCTCCATTGCGCCCGAGTGCCGGTTGCTTGCCGGTCCACCGGATAGCCCCTGATCTCGATTCGCTGATGCAGGCGACGGAAGGTGTGTCGGATGAGCGCGCAGAACGGTGGCGCCTTCGGATGGCCGAGGCTTTCGATTTCCTGTCTCGATCGTCGCCGGTGGTCAGCAGCTCAGGCGACCAGGTGGAAGGCTAGGCGCGTGGACCCCCAGATGAACCCCTCCGTCGCGCAGGCGCTGGTAATGGTGGATGAGCTCATGCGATGTGGGGTGAGTGATGTCGTTCTCGGCGTCGGATCGCGTTCGGCGCCACTCGCCTTGGCTTTGGCAGCGGCGGAAGAAAGGGGTGAGATTCGGCTCCACGTCAGGGTGGATGAACGGGTGGCGGGTTTTGTCGCACTCGGGATCGGGAAAGCCACGGGAGTGCCCGCAGCGGTGGTGACTACCTCTGGAACCGCTGTGGCCAATCTCCTTCCCGCGGTCGTGGAAGCGCACGAGTCTCGGGTTCCACTGCTTGTGGTTACGGCGGATCGGCCGGACCGGCTCAGAAACGTCGGTGCGAATCAAGTGATCGAGCAGCAGGGGATCTTCGGTTCGTTTACCAGGATCGCCGTCGAGATGGAGACCGCGCACGGATACCGCAACCAGTACTGGCGCTCGACCATCGCCCGATGTGTGGCTGTGGCTACTGACTCGATCGATCCGGGTCCGGTGCACGTGAACGTCGCGTTCGATGAGCCGCTAGTCGGGGAGGGGATTGCGGGATCGCTGCCACCGGAATTGCTCGGGCGACCCGACGGCCGGCCGTGGACAGCTGACGCACGGCTCGTTGCCGGGATGAGTATTCAGCTCGACGAAGCCCTGGCTTTGTTGGACGAGGGTGCGACCGTCCCGTCGCGCGGGTTGATCGTGGTGGGCGATCACAACGACGACGACGCCGTGGACCTGGTCGATGAACTCGCCGATGCGCTGGGTTGGCCGGTCATCTCTGAGCCTTCCGGTCGCGCGAGCGGTGCCGAACTCGGACTGGCTCACGGTCCGCTCGTGTGTGAGGACCCGATGTTCGTGGACGAGCACATTCCCGAACTCGTCATAACCGTCGGCCGCGTCGGCCTCTACCGATCACTCGCTGCCGTGATCGCTCGATCGGGGATGCATGTCGCTATCGATTCGCGGGCATCGTGGAGTGATCCAACGCGAACCGCCGATCTTGTGCTCGCTGCGGTTCCGCTACCACCGGTGGAGACGAACATCGATCCCGAATGGTGGTCGGCGTGGGAGCGAGCCGATCTCATGGCCGCCGCCGCTGTGGAGACAGTGTTGGGTGCATCGCACTCACCACCGTCTGGAATGCACGTTGCACGGATGGTGGCCAGCGCGATACCCGAAGACGCACAGTTCTTTCTTGGATCTTCATCCATCGTGCGACACGTCGGAAGCTTCGCGGGGCGATCACTGAATGAAGTCGATGTTCTGGGTAATCGCGGTACTTCCGGTATCGACGGCTGCGTCTCCACCGCGTGGGGTGCAGCGATCGGTTTTCAGGCACTGGGCGGCGGCCCGACCGTTGCATTGATCGGTGATGAAGCGTTCTGGTACGACTCCAATGCGCTGGCAGTCCCGGAGAACGAGGGTCGACCCGACCTCGTGATCGTGGTTGTGGACAACGACGGTGCTGGAATCTTCTCGACTCTCGAACAGGGTTCGCCGCCGTATGCGCAGCACTTCGAGCGCGTGTTCGGGGTTCCGATGGGGGTGCAACTCGCCGAACTGGCGTCGAGTTTCGGCGCCGTGGTCGTCGACATCGAAGATCCCGACTCCATCACGTCGGCCATTCAGGAGCGATTGTCCGACGGTGTCCATGTCTTGATCGTGCGAACGTGCGAACGGTCACGCGAGGCAGAAATACTGTCGAGTGTGCGAGATGCGGTGCGTCAGGCAATCGACAGCGGCTGACGGGTCGAACTCAGGTCGGTGCGCTCAGGAATGGTCGAGGGCCGACATCATCGGAATGAACTTCGCTCGGGATTCCGCTAGTTCGCGCTCGGGATCCGAACCCGCGACGATTCCGCAGCCCGCGAAGGCGCGAACAGTTTGTGCCGCGGGGTCCACGAGTCCGCAGCGCAGCGCGATACCGAACTCCCCGTCACCGCGGCTGTCGAACCAACCCACCGGACCGGCGTATCGATCACGGGAGATGCCCTCGAGTTCATCGATGACGATCAGCGCCCGCTCGGTCGGGGTGCCACAGACGGCAGCGGTCGGGTGGAGCGATGCCGCAAGTGACAACAGTGAGGCGTCGTCGGCGAGGCGGCCGGTGACGTCAGTTGCGAGATGCTGGACGTTGGCGAGTTCGAGGACACCGGGGCTTTCGGGTATGTCCATGTCGGTGCAGTGCGTGGCGAGGGCCTTGGCGACCGACCGCACCGCGTAGGCGTGCTCGGCGAGATCCTTATCGCTTGCGAGCAACGCTCGTGCCAGCCCTTGGTCCTGCTCGCTGTCGCCGCGTCGACGAACCGTTCCGGCCAGGACTCGACTGGTCACCAGATCACCTGTTCGGCGCACCAGCAATTCCGGTGTGGCGCCGACCAGGTTGGCGATGTTGAACGTCCAGCAGGTCGGGTAATCCTGCGCGAGCCGGTCGAGGATCCAACGCGGGTCCAAAGTTCCCGTCACGCGCGCGACGACGTCGCGGGCGAGCACGACCTTGTCTAGTTCTCCGCCGTTGATGCGTTCCACTGCCCGCCCCACGGCCTTCTCCCATTCCGGACCCGTGAGTGACCCGTCATGCCAGGTAACGGACGCAGGCGCGCTCGCGGACTCGGCATTCGAAAGGTCGCCGACATCCACGGCGGGCTCTTCTCCCGGTGCATGGATGCTGGTGATCCATGCCTGATCGCCGCGCTGGCCGATCAGAATGGACGGGACGATGATCTCGGAGGCGTCGTGCGGATCGAACGAGTAGGACGCAAAAGCGATGGGTCCGGTACCCGGGATGCTTACGGAATCGTCGACGGCCATCGTGTCGCACAGTTCGGACCACCAGCGCTGGGTGCGCGAGAAGCGTTCGACCCCGCGGACCTGCAAACGCGCTGCGGTGCCCCAACCGATGAGACCGTCGCCGCGGCGAACCCAACACACGTTGTCCTGCGCAGGCAGCAATGCAAGGAGATCGTTGTGAGCAGCGATCGGACGCGTCGTCGCGATCAGTTGCGTGGGGGAATCCGACTGCGGGTGCCAAGACACCTCGTCAGGGTAGGGGCAGAGTCGACTCTTGTCCTCTGGGAGCATTCGACTATGTCTCGAGCCGGGCTGGATAAGCAACCGCACGACGTCGCTGCGATGTTCGACGACGTCGCCGAGCGCTACGACATCACCAACGATGTCCTGGCTATGGGGCAGACGCGACGTTGGCGCAGGGCGGTTGTCAATGCCGTGGGTGCGCTGCCGGGCGATCGGGTTCTGGATCTTGCGGCGGGTACGGGCACGTCCAGCGAACCCATAGCTCGTGCTGGAGCTTTCGTCGTTGCGTGTGATTTCTCTCTTGGAATGCTGGCGGTCGGTCGCAAACGCAACCCCAGACTTTCCTTCGTCGCAGGGGATGCGCTGGCGTTGCCGTTTGCCGACGATTCATTCGATGCGGTCACGATTTCCTTCGGCCTTCGCAACGTCAACGATCGAGATGCAGGCCTGCGCGAAATGCTCCGGGTCACCCGGCCCGGTGGACGCTTGGTCGTGTGTGAGTTCTCGCATCCCACGTGGGCGCCGTTCCGCCAGGTTTACTCGCGGTACTTGATGGGGGCCCTGCCCACCGTGGCTCGTCGGGCTTCGTCCAACCCCGATGCCTACGTCTATCTGGCTGAGTCGATTCGGGCCTGGCCGGACCAGCGCGAGTTGGCTTCGGACATCATGGCCGCGGGCTGGGAGAGGGCGGCCTATCGCAATCTCTCCGGTGGCATTGTCGCCCTGCACCGGGCGCTTAAGCCGGGAGGCTAAGGAAGCCGACGGGGCCTATCGCCGTTAGGGGTAGGCCCACTATGCTTCGAGTGGTCGTGAAGATTTTCACGAGCGCGCAAGCGGCGCTCGTTTTTCACGTCCGGACATCATCCACGTTCGCGTTCGCGCAACCTGCGGATGCGACGACCAAGCGAGGGGCAGCCGGCGCAGTGAACGTCTACACGCCGATATTCGTGCTGGGGGCTTTAGCCTTCGGATTCGCCGCTTTCTCCGTCGTTATCGCGACCTTCACTGGACCCAAGCGCTACAACCGGGCCAAGTACGACGCCTATGAGTGCGGAATCGAACCGACTCCACAGCCGATCGGCGGTGGACGCTTCCCGGTGAAGTACTACCTCACCGCGATGATGTTCATCATCTTCGACATCGAGCTCGTGTTCCTCTACCCGTGGGCTGTCTCCTTCGATGCTCTTGGGGCCTTCGGCCTCGTCGCGATGATGTTGTTCCTTTTGAATCTGGCCGTTCCCTATGTTTACGAGTGGCGTCGTGGCGGATTGGAGTGGGACTGACATGGGTCTGGAAGAGAAGCTTCCTTCGGGGATCTTGCTGACGAGTGTGGAAAAAGTCGCGGGGTACGCCCGTAAGGGATCGCTTTGGCCCGCCACCTTCGGTCTCGCCTGCTGCGCGATCGAGATGATGGCAACCGGTGGTCCCCGTTACGACATCGCGCGCTTTGGCATGGAGGTCTTCCGTGCATCGCCGCGGCAGGCCGATCTGATGATCGTCGCCGGTCGGGTCAGCCAGAAGATGGCGCCGGTGCTGCGTCAGATCTACGACCAAATGCCCAACCCCAAGTGGGTGCTCGCCATGGGTGTCTGTGCATCCAGCGGCGGCATGTTCAACAACTACGCCGTCGTCCAGGGCGTCGACCACGTGGTCCCGGTGGACATGTACCTCCCCGGATGCCCGCCGCGTCCGGAGATGCTGATCGATGCGATCTTGAAGATCCACGACGACATCCAGGACATGAAGCTCGGCGCGAATGCCAAGGCCGAGATGGTGGAAAACGAGCAGCTCGCACTCGCGGCTCCGAGCACTCTGGAGATGAAGGGACTGCTTCGGTGAGCGAGGACCTAACACCGGTCGTTCCCGAAGGCGTGAGCGAGATCGACATCGTCGGAGTTCGTAAGGGCGCGTTCAACGTCTCCGGATCCGGTGACACCAGTGGTTTCGGTGGGCTGGTGACGCCGATCGTCATGCCCGGTGCATCTCCTAAGCCTTACGGCGGCTGGTTCGACGAAGTTGCCGACGAGATCGAACTCTCCCTTGCCGATCGCAACCTCCCCGCCGCTTCGGTTATCGACAAGGTCGTCGTTGATCGCGGCGAGATCACGTTCTTCGTCCACCGCCAACACCTTGCGGAATTTGCCAGGGTGCTGCGCGACGAGCCAGGTCTTCGCTTTGAGATGTGCATGGGCGTCAACGGTGTTCACTACCCCGAAGATTCCGGCCGCGAACTTCACGCCGTGTACCCCTTCCTTTCGATTACCCACAACCGACGGATTCGAGTTGAGGTCACGGCTCCGGACTCCGATCCGCACATTCCTTCGATCACGGGTATCTACCCCTCCAATGACTGGCATGAGCGAGAGACCTGGGACTTCTTCGGGATCGTCTTCGACGGTCACCCGGCCCTGACGCGCATCGAGATGCCAGACGATTGGCCTGGCCACCCACAGCGCAAGGACTACCCACTCGGCGGGATCCCCGTCGAGTACAAAGGCGCCACCATCCCCGCTCCTGACAACCGGAGGGCGTACAACTGATGAGCGACGTCACCTACACCACGGCAGCAACGCCGGGCGAGGACATCTTCGCCGGAAGTTACGAGACCACCGAGGGCACCATCTACAACCTCTCCGGTGGTGACTGGGACTCCATTTCGGCCGCCCCCGAGGGGGAGAAGGAACGCATCGTCGTCAACATGGGTCCCCAGCATCCGTCCACGCACGGTGTTCTTCGGCTGGTGCTGGAACTCGATGGTGAGACCGTCACTGACGCACGATGCGGAATCGGGTACCTGCACACGGGCATCGAGAAGAACATGGAGTTCCGCACGTGGGTGCAGGGCGTCACGTTCGTTACCCGGATGGACTACCTGACCCCGTTCTTCAACGAGGCGGCCTATGTCCTCGCGGTCGAGAAGCTGCTTGGTATCACCGATCAGATACCCGAGCGCGCGAACGTCATTCGGGTCTTGATGATGGAGCTGAACCGCGTCTCCTCGCACCTTGTTGCGCTGGCAACCGGTGGCATGGAGCTTGGCGCGCTGACCGCGATGACCTTTGGTTTCCGCGAGCGCGAACTGGTGCTCGATCTCTTCGAGATGGTCACGGGCCTGCGAATGAACAGCGCGTTCTTCCGGCCGGGTGGAGTTGCACAGGATCTTCCGGCAGATGGCGAGAAGGCCATTCGCGACACCCTGCCGTTGCTGCGCAAGCGCATGAAGGACACCGCCGACCTCCTCATCGATAACGCGATCTGGATGGGTCGCACCGTGGATGTCGGCTATCTCGACCTGCAAGGGTGCATGGCGCTGGGCATCACGGGTCCGGTGCTGCGCTCGGCGGGGCTGCCGCACGACCTTCGCAAGTCGCAGCCCTACTGCGGATACGAAACCTACGAATTTGACGTCCCGACCCAGACTTCCTGCGATGCCTACGGTCGATTCCTCATCAGGATCGCGGAGATGCACGAATCACTGAAGATCGTGGAGCAGTGCCTTGATCGCTTGGCCCCGGGACCGGTGATGGTCGAAGATAAGAAGATCGCCTGGCCAGCGCAATTGTCGATCGGTGCGGACGGTCAAGGGAACTCGACTGAGCACATCAAGCACATCATGTCCGAATCGATGGAATCCCTTATCCACCACTTCAAGTTGGTGACCGAAGGTTTCACGGTGCCCCCGGGCCAGGTGTACGCCGCGGTCGAATCACCGCGCGGTGAACTCGGCGCTCACGTTGTCAGCTCAGGCGGAACTCGCCCCTACCGCGTGCATTTCCGGGATCCATCCTTCAACAATCTGCAGGCGACTGCCGCCATGTCGGAGGGGAGCATGGTCGCCGACGTCATCGCCGCCGTCGCGAGCATCGACCCCGTCATGGGTGGCGTGGACCGATAGCGAAAACTGGGAAGAGACCATCGATGCCGATCAGTGAGACCACACGCGAGCAGATGCGAGAGATCGCGGCGCGCTACCCGAGTGCACGTAGTGCGCTGTTGCCGATGCTTCACCTAGCGCAAAGCGAAGAAGATGAGGTAACCACCGACGGCATTAACGCCTGCGCGGAGGTCCTCGACATCACGCCGGCCGAGGTCACAGCGGTCGCCACCTTCTACACGATGTACAAGAGGGAGAAGGTAGGCAAACACCACATCGGTGTCTGCATCAACACTATGTGCGGACTCCTCGGTGGGGACGCGGTGTGGGATGCGGTCGTGGAGGCCACGGACGGCTCGAACAACTCGACCACACCCGATGGGGAGTTCTTCCTCGAGCGGATCGAGTGTCAGGCCGCGTGCACGAACGCGCCGGTGATGACCGTCGATTGGGAGTTCATGGACGACGTCACTCCCAGCAGCGCGGTCGAGGTCCTGGAGAAGCTGCGCCGCGGTGAGCAGGTGCAGTCCACCCGTGGACCGGTTATCAGGGATTTCGAAGCAACCGAACACACCCTTGCTTTCCCCGACGATGGCCTGGCGGACGCACCGAGTGTGGACGACAAAATGCTGGCCGGTCTTCGTATCGCCAAGGAGCAGGGCATGCAGGGAGGTAACGCCTGATGGCTACCCCGTTGACCCCCGTCATCACCGAGTACTGGGATCGTCCGGATCTCTACACGCTCGACGGCTACCGCGCGGTCGGTGGCTACCAGGCGCTCGAGAAAGCACTGCGCACTAATCCGGACGACATCATCGCCCAGGTCAAAGACTCCGGCCTGCGCGGCCGAGGGGGTGCGGGCTTCCCCACCGGAATGAAGTGGAGTTTCGTCCCGCAGGGCGACGGCAAGCCGCACTACCTCGTGGTGAACGCCGATGAGTCCGAGCCGGGTGCGTGCAAGGACATCCCGATCATGATGGCCAACCCGCATGCCCTCGTGGAGGGCGTCATCATCACGTCGTTCGCGATACGTGCGAACCACGCGTTCATCTACATCCGTGGCGAGGTCCCCAACGCCATCCGCAAGGTGGAATTCGCGGTGAAGCAGGCCAAGGAAGCAGGCCTGATCGGTACCAACATCCTCGGCAGCGGCTTCGATCTCGATGTAGTCGTCCACTCGGGTGCGGGTGCCTACATCTGTGGCGAGGAGACGGCGCTGCTGGACTCCCTCGAGGGCTACCGCGGGCAGCCGCGCCTCAAGCCACCCTTCCCTGCTGTCGCTGGTCTCTACGCATCACCGACGGTCATCAATAACGTCGAAACCATTGCCAACATCCCGTACATCGTCGATCGTGGAGTCGACTGGTTCCGCGGCTTCGGAACCGAAAAGTCTCCCGGTTTCAAGGTTTTTGCGGTGTCCGGCCACGTCAAGCGCCCGGGCATCTACGAGGCTCCGCTGGGGATCACCATGCGTGAACTCTTGGACTACGCCGGCGGCATGCGTGATGGCAGCGAGGTCAAGTTCTGGCTGCCCGGTGGCTCATCGGTTCCTCTCCTGACGGCCGAGCATCTCGATCTCCCGCTTACCTACGAGGCGATGGCCGAGGCGGGGACGATGCTGGGCACTGGAACCCCCATGGTCTTCGACCAAACCGTCAGCGTCGTGAAGGCGGTGACGCGCTGGCTGGAGTTCTACAAGCACGAATCGTGCGGCAAGTGCACTCCGTGCCGAGAGGGCACGTACTGGATCACCGGGGTCTTGGAGAAGTTCGAGCACGGTCACGGCCAGCAGTCTGAGATGGAGACTCTCGTGGATCTGTGCTCTCAGATCTCCGGCCGATCCTTCTGCGCGCTCGGAGATGCCGCGGCAACTCCGTACCCGTCGGCGTTGAAGTACTTCCGCGAGGAGTTCGAAGCCGCGACGCACACCTCAGCCGACGAGCAGTTCGACCCCGTTGCTTCCTATGTGTTCGCGGGAGTGGGTGCTCGATGACCATCACGAACGAACCCGGAGCAGACCTCGAGGTCCCCTCCGAACTCGTCACCGTCATCATCGATGGAGTTGCCATCGGCGTTCCGAAGGGAACCCTGGTTATCCGTGCTGCGGAGATGCTCGGAATCGAGATCCCGCGCTTTTGCGATCACCCGCTGCTCGATCCGGTCGCCGCGTGCCGTGCCTGCCTGATCGAGATCGACGGCGTGCCCAAGCCGCAGCCGGCCTGCGCCCAGGTCGTCAGCGACGGCATGCAGGTGCACACCCAGTACTCCTCGGATGTTGCCCGCCTCGCGCAAGAAGGCGTCATGGAGTTCCTCCTGCTGAACCATCCGTTGGACTGTCCGGTCTGCGACAAGGGTGGTGAATGCCCGCTGCAAAACCAGGCGATGAGCGTTGGTCGTCCCGACTCGCGTTTCACCGAAGAAAAGCGCACCTTCGATAAGCCCATCAACGTCAGTGCGCAGGTGCTTCTCGATCGTGAGCGCTGTGTGTCGTGTGCGCGGTGCACCCGCTTCGCTGATCAGATCGCCGGTGACCCAATGCTCGAGTTGCTCGAGCGCGGGGCGCGTCAGCAGGTCGGCACAGCTGACGACCAGCCGTTCGACTCATACTTTTCGGGTAACACCATCCAGATCTGTCCGGTGGGTGCTCTGACCAGTGCCACGTACCGCTTTCGGGCGCGGCCGTTCGACCTCGTTTCGGTGCCGACCTCGTGTGAGCACTGTGCGTCGGGTTGTTCGCTGCGTACCGACTACCGACGCTCGACCATCACCCGCCGGTTGGCGTGGGACGACCCCCAGGTCAACGAGGAGTGGAACTGCGACAAGGGTCGCTTTGCTTTCACCTACATGCAACAGGGCCGCCTCGAGTGGCCGATGGTGCGCGAGAACGGGGAGCTGCGCACGGCATCGTGGCCGGAGGCTCTCGCCGTTGCTGCCAGGGGACTGCAGGCCGCTGGCTCGGATGCGGCTGTGCTCGTGGGTGGCCGCGCCACCATGGAAGACGCGTACGCGTACTCGCGCTTTGCGCGTGTGGCTCTCGGCACGGACAACATCGATTTCCGAGCACGCGCTGATTCGGTCGAGGAGCGCGACTTCCTGGCCTCGCACGTAGCGGGGGCACCGATGCGTGTCGAGTACGCCGATCTCGAGCAGGCGCCCGCGGTCTTGCTGGTCGCCTTCGAACCCGAAGACGAGTCCCCGATCGTCTTCCTGCGGCTGCGCAAGGGTTCGGCATCAGGGACGCGCGTGTTCTCCGTTGCTGCTGGGGTGAGCCGCGGGCTGGCCAAGATGAACGGCGCGCTGGTTGCGTCAGCGCCGGGCGACGAAGCGCAAGCCCTCGACAGCCTTCCGGCGGATGTTCGCGACGCCCTTGCTCAACCCGGTGCCGTGATCATGGTGGGCGAGCGCGCGGCAAGCGCCCCGGGAGCGTTGTCTGCTGCCAGCCGTCTTGCCGAGCAAACGGGCGCGGCATTGGCGTGGGTTCCGCGTCGCGCGGGGGAGCGCGGAGCTCTCGACGCTGGCGCTCTCGCCGGTCTCTTGCCCGGCGGTCGCCCGATTGATGACGCACAGGCGCGTGAGCAGGTAGCGGCGGCGTGGGGCGTAGATGCGCGTTCGCTTCCGACCACGGGTCTTTCCGGCGCGGCGCTTCGCGAGGCGATGCTCGCAGGTTCGATCCGCGCAGCACTCGTCGCGGGTGTGGAAGCCTCCGACTACCCACAGGACCTCGCGGCTGCCCTGGAGGGGGTCGAGTTCGTCGTGTCCCTGGAGAACCATCACTCGGCCGTGACCGCGATAGCCGATGTCGTTCTGCCGGTCTCGGTCGTGAGTGAAAAGTCCGGGACGTTCGTTGACTGGGAGGGTCGTCCGCGTCCCTTCGGCCAGGTTTTCCGCGACGCCATGATGGATTCGGACGCATCGGTCGTGGCCATGATCGCTGACGAGCTCGACATAGTTTCGCCGCGGACAGTGTCCGAGCTGCGCGGTGAACTCGGTCGACTGGGCCCATGGTCGGGCTCACGAGCACCTTTCTCTCCTCACGACGGAGCAGGGCGCGACCGCGACGGTGTGCGACTTGCAACCTGGCGCTTGCTGCTGGACCTCGGCGTGATGCAAGAAGGTGAGGCGCACCTAGCAGCGACGGCGCGACCCACCGTCGCGCGTATGGCGCCCTCGACAGCCGACGCACATGGCCTCGAGGACGATGGAGTCGTCACAGTGCACGGTTCGGCAGGGTCGGTCACAGTGCCCGTCGAAATCGATGAATCGATGGTCGACTCGGTGGTCTGGCTACCGATGAATTCCGACGGCAGCCGTATCTACCGCGACCTTGGTGCTGGGTACGGGGACGTCGTTCGACTCAGCAAGGGAGGCCTGGCATGACCGGGGGTCAATTCGGTCTCTTCGGAGCCGATCCGTGGTGGTTGGTGCTCGGTAAAACTGTCGCCATCTTCGGGCTGCTCGTCTTGCTGACGCTGTTCACCATCTGGTGGGAGCGTCGCGTGGTGTCGCGTATGCAGAACCGAATCGGACCCAATCGCGTGGGTCCGCAGGGGCTCTTGCAGTCCTTGATGGACGGATTCAAGTTGGCCTTCAAGGAAGAGGTCATCCCCAAGGCGGCACACGTCGGCGTCTATTGGATCGCGCCGGTGATCTCGGCGACCGCAGCTTTCGTTGCGTTCGCCGTGATTCCCTTCGGTCCGACGGTGTCGGTGTTCGGGGTAGAGACTCCGCTGCAATTGACCGACTTCCCGGTTTCGGTTTTGTACGTCCTCGCGATCGCGTCGATCGGCGTTTACGGACTAGTGCTCGCCGGCTGGTCCTCGGGCTCCACGTACCCGCTGTTGGGTGGGCTGCGCT
>CAZVWA010000026.1:0-15291 GCA_964631085.1 uncultured Rubrivirga sp. | reverse complement strand
CCGCTGCCTCGCTATGGTGCCGGACATGTACTCCGGACACGTCAGCGTAGGCGGTGCGGCCGACGTTCGCGAACTGTCGAACGTGACTATTAGCAAGTTGGCCGTTGGCCCGATGAATAACAACGCATACCTCCTGCGTTGCTCCACTACAGGGGCGCAACTCCTGATCGATGCCGCTGCCGAAGCGGACCGCCTCCTAGATTTAATCGGCCCCGATGGTGTGGTGGGCATCGTCACCACCCACCGCCATCAGGACCACTGGGGGGCATTGGCCGAGGTCGTGGCGGCCACGGGAGCTCCCGTCTACGCCCACCACGCCGACGCCGATGCCATCGGCGTGCCGATTACCCACCGGGTGGACGAGGGCGAGGTGATCGTCGTCGGCGATGTAGCCCTGGGCACCATCCACCTCGAAGGCCACACGCCCGGCTCGCTCGTGTTGACCTACGACGATCCCACCGGGCACCAGCACCTTTTCACCGGCGATTGCCTATTTCCCGGAGGAGTCGGTCGCACGTGGTCACCCGAAGACTTCGACACGTTGTACGACGGCGTCACGAACAAGATTTTCGGCCATTTCGACGACGAGACCTGGATATATCCCGGCCACGGAGACGACACCATCCTCGGCGACGAGCGCCCGAATCTCGACGAATGGCGCGAACGCCGCTGGTAGGTCGTTGGTGGGACACCAACTCGCCTCGTAAGGTGTCGGCGTGTCTACGCCTGCGTCCCCACCCGAGGCCGGGACCACCCCCGAGGAGACCGAATCCTGGGCGGACAGGTTCTGGGACCGACTGACCGTCCACAAGGCCAATCCGGACGACCCGCGCCAGGTCCGCGCCGAGGCCCGCTTGGATAAGTACGAGTCCAAGACCGCCCTGATCATGGTGATCCTGGCGCTCGTCTACCTGGTCCTGTACTCGTTCTATGTCCTGGACCTCGACCTCACGAGTGTGCAGCTGTCGACCCTCAACACCGCCATGGACGTCATTTGGGTCATTTTCATCATCGATCTGACCATCCGCGCGATCCTGGCGCCGAAGCATTTCGCCTACCTCGTCCACCACCCGATCGACGTTCTCGCGGTGGCCGTTCCAGCCTTCCGCGTGCTGCGCGTGCTCCGTGTATTGACGGCCGGGCAGTGGCTCATCAGTCGTGGGAGCCGATTGCGATTCGGACGCACCGCCACAGCAGTGGTCATTGCCGTCGTGTTCTTGACCTACATCAGCGCGCTCGCCGTTCTCAACGCCGAACGCGGCGCAAAGAACGCCAGCATCGAGACTTTCGGCGACGCCGTGTGGTGGTCTCTCGTCACGATGGCCACGGTCGGATACGGCGATTACGTACCCGTTACGGCAAACGGGCGCATCATCGCAGTCGGCGTGATGGTTGTCGGCATTTCACTTCTCGGCCTCGTCGGTGCCTCGGTGGCATCAGCGGTCGTGACGCGCTTGAGCGGCAAGCAAGAGCAGGGGCAAAGCGAGGTCAAGGGTGACATCCTGGAACTGAAAGCTGAGATCACGGCATTACGTGAGGCGCTGGCGCAGGCCGGTTTCCACGCTCCCAGCGCCCCGACACCGCCTAATGGTTCGGATCGGCTGAACCCTCCGCCTGATCCTCCCGCCGGTCGGTCAATCGACCCGCATGGGCAATCGCATCCGGATCCTTCCGCGTCTTAATCCACGACGCGATCGTCACGACGATCAACACGAGAGCTATGAACACGAGCGACCAAATGGTGTCGATCTTCGGGACCGTTTCGGGGAACACCTCGTGGAAGTAGGTCAGGATCAACTTGAACCCAATGAAGATGAGAATTACCGCCAGGCCGGTGGATAGATACACCAGCTTGTCGAGGAGTCCTTTCACCAGGAAGTACAGCGCCCGTAGGCCCAGCAACGCGAACGCATTGGCCGCGAACACCAAGAACGGCTCCTGAGTCACTCCGAAGGTCGCCGGAATCGAATCCAGCGCGAAGAGAAGATCGGTCCCACCAATAGCAACCATCACGAACAGCAACGGCGTCGCGACCTTGGCGCCATCTATCTTCGTGAAGAGCTTGGTGCCGTCGTAGTCCTCTGAGAAGCGCACTCTCTTTCGCACATTTCGGATGATGATGTTGTCCATCGGATCCGGGTCTTCGTTGCGATGACGCATTAATTGCACTCCGGTCCACAGCAGGAGTGCACCGAACAAGACGAAGGTGAAGGCGAACAGTGATATCGCGGCCGCGCCGATGGCGATGAATATGGCGCGGAAAATCAGGGCAAGCAATACTCCAAAAAGGAGCACTCGCTGATGCAGAACGGAAGGGGTTCGAAACTGCGTCAGGATGATGATGAAGACGAAGATGTTGTCGACACTCAGTGACTTCTCCACGAGATAGGCCGTGTAGTACTGAGTTCCGAAGTCTGCACCCGCCCACCACCAGATGACGGCGCCGAAGGCAATGGCGACCCCGATGTAAAAGATGCTCCAGCCCAGAGCCTCTTTGAACATGACGTCGTGTGGTTTGCGACTCACCGTCAGAAAGTCAAGGATGATCAACGCCAAGATGGCGCCGATCGTGATGGCCCAGACGGTCAAAGACGTGTCCACGGTGCGAGCCTAGGTGGTGGGGGGTTCGAAATCAGCCAATGGCTTCGCGCATCGAGCGTAATTCGGTCTTGAGTTCGGAGACCTCGTCTCGAAGACGCGCGGCAAGCTCGAATTGCAGGTCCGACGCGGCCTGGTGCATCTGATTCGTCAACTGCTCGATCAACTGAACCAACTCCCCTTCCGCCATCGAGGCGGTACGCCTCGTCGGGATCGGCGTGGAGGTGCCCGAGGACCCGATGAGTTCCTTGGTGTCTTCCTCCTCGCGCACGAGTAGATCGGTGATGTCGGCTATTCGCTTACGCAGAGGTTGGGGATCGATCCCGTGCTCGGAATTGAAGGCAACCTGCTTGGCCCGTCGACGATTCGTTTCATCGATCGCCTGCCGCATGGATGGTGTGATCGAGTCCGCGTACATATGCACCTGGCCGGAGACATTTCGCGCCGCGCGTCCAATTGTCTGAATCAAAGACGTCTCTGAGCGCAGGAAGCCCTCCTTGTCCGCGTCGAGGATCGCAACGAGCGAGACCTCCGGCAGGTCAAGGCCCTCGCGCAGCAGATTGATGCCAACCAGGACGTCGAAGATCCCCGCCCTCAGTTCACGCAGGAGTTCCACGCGACGCAGCGTGTCTACCTCCGAATGGAGATACTGCACGCGAATTCCGTGCTCACCCAGATAATCGGTGAGATCTTCGGCCATCCGTTTCGTCAAGGTCGTAACCAGGGATCGCTCTCCGCGCTCTGCCCGTGAGCGGACCTCATGCATGAGATCGTCGATTTGCCCCTCGGTCGGCTTCACCACGATCTCCGGATCCACCAAGCCGGTCGGCCGGATCACCTGCTCGACGACGTCCCCTTCGACCTTGCCGAGTTCATAGGATCCAGGGGTAGCCGACAGGTACACGGTTTGCCCGATTCGCTCGACGAACTCAGCCCAGGTCAACGGTCGGTTGTCCATGGCCGATGGGAGTCGGAAGCCGTGCTCGACCAGGGTTCGCTTCCGGGAAGTGTCTCCCTCGTACATGGCACCGATTTGAGGCACTGTCACGTGCGATTCATCAATGACGAGCAAGAAGTCCTCGGGGAAGTAATCCAGAAGACAGTTCGGTGCCGAACCGGGAGGTCGGCCGTCGATATGCCGTGAATAGTTCTCGATACCCGAACACGTCCCTACCTGGCGCATCATCTCGACGTCGTAGCTCGTCCTCATTCGCAATCTCTGCGCCTCAAGTTGCTTGCCCTGGTTCTCGAGTTCGGTGAGCCTTTCTTGCAACTCGCTTTCGATCCCCTCGATTGCTCGCTCCATGCGTTCGGGACCGGCGACGTAGTGGGTAGCGGGGAAAACGTAGATCTCGTCATCCTCGGTCAAGATCTCGCCCGTGACCGGATGCAGCGTCATTAATCGCTCGATCTCATCACCGAACATTTCGATGCGTACGGGATGCTCCTCGTACATGGGGAACACCTCGACTGTGTCGCCTCGCACGCGAAACGTTCCGCGCTCGAACGAGATGTCGTTACGCGTGTATTGGATGTCGACGAAGCTGCGCAATAGCGCATCACGCTCGATTTCGTCACCAACCCGCAGGCGCACCATTCGATCGACGTATTCCTGCGGAGTTCCCAGCCCGTAGATCGCCGACACCGACGCCACGACCAGCACATCTCTCCGCGTCAAGAGCGAATTGGTGGCGGAGTGCCGCAGGCGTTCGACTTCCTCGTTGATCGAGGAGTCCTTCTCGATGTACGTATCCGTCTGAGGCACGTAGGCCTCGGGTTGGTAGTAGTCGTAGTAGGACACGAAGTACTCGACAGCATTGTTCGGGAGCAGCTCCCGAAACTCGGTTGCCAGTTGCGCAGCCAGCGTCTTATTGGGCGCCATTACCAATGTCGGACGCTGAAGACGCTCCACCAACCATGCCGTCGTGGCGGACTTTCCGGTCCCCGTGGCACCGAGGAGGACAACGTTCTCCTCCCCCGCTTCGATCCGGCGGGCAATTTCGTCTATCGCTTGGGGCTGGTCACCGGCCGGGACGTAGTCCGAGACGACTTCAAAGGGGGCCACCGTTCGCTGGAGATCGGTCACAGGCCGGGTCATGACGTCCACTCAGTCCACAGGCCATCCACCTGTACTTGGGTTCGACTCTCGCTGCCGCTGTTGTCCACTACCGAATCAGCAGCCGCGAGGCGCTGATCGCGTGAAGCCTGTCGCTCCATGCGTCGATGGACGTCGTCTGCTGACATGCCACGAGACAGTGCACGTTCGATCTGAATCGATTCGGGGACGTCCACCACCACAACCACATCCACGAGTGATACCTGTCCGCTTTCGACGAGCAGCGGCATTTCGTAGACGACCACCTCTGAGGTCACTTCTGCCAACGAGATTTCGGCTTCCGCGAGCTCACGGATCGCCGGATGGGTGATCTCGTTCAGATGCCGCGTCGCGCGCTCGTCGACGAACGCTCTTGATGCGAGCAGCGCCCGATCGAGTGAACCGTCGTCACGGACGATGTCCGCGCCGAACTCCTCGGCCAGTCGAGCCAACACCGGACTGCCCGGCTCGACAATCCGACGAGCGATGTCGTCGGCGTCGACGATGCCGGCACCCTTGCGGGCAAGCATCGCCGCAACGGTTGACTTGCCCGAGCCGATGCCCCCCGTCAGCCCGACGCGCACCGCGGTGGTTTCTCGCTAGTCGCTGGTGAGCTTGTCGCGAAGGGCCTGCAGGGCCTCATCCGACGCGAGTGAGCCTTCAGCATCCGCACTCTCGGATGAGTAACTCGTCGCCTCACCGCTCTCCACGGCAGCTGCCTGGTCGGCTTCCTGGGCATCGGCCATCTGCTTGCGATGCGCCTCCCAGCGGGCATGAGCGTCCGCGTATTCCTGCTCCCACGCCGAACGCTGATCTTCGAAGCCTGCCTTCCATTCACCGGTCTCAGGATCGAAGCCCTCCGGACCGATGTACTTGCCGGCCTCGTCGAATGCCGGGGCCATGCCGTACAGGTACGGATCGAACTCCTCCGACGCCTGGGTGTCCGCAGAATCGTTTGCCTGCTTCAAAGACAACGAGATCCGACGACGCTCAAGGTCGATGTCGATGACCTTGACGAACAACTCGTCGCCGACCTGCACGATCTGCTCGGGCAGTTCGATGTGGCGCTCGGCCAACTCGGAAATGTGAACGAGGCCCTCGATACCTTCGTCGACGCGAACAAATGCGCCGAACGGGACGAGCTTGGTGACCTTGCCGGGCACGACCTGGTTGAGCTGATGCGTGCGCGCGAAGTGCTGCCAGGGATCCTCCTGGGTCGCCTTGAGCGACAGCGAGACCCGCTCGCGATCCATGTCCACGTCGAGGACCTCGACCGTGACTTCCTGACCGACCTCGACGACCTCGGACGGGTGATCGATGTGCTTCCAGGACAACTCCGAGACGTGGACGAGGCCGTCGACGCCTCCGAGATCCACGAAGGCGCCGAAGTTAACGATGCTGGAGACGACGCCGGAGCGGATTTGCCCCTTCTGCAACTGCGTAAGGAACGTCTGGCGAACTTCGGACTGCGTCTGCTCGAGCCACGCACGACGCGACAGGACCACGTTATTGCGGTTCTTGTCCAACTCGATGATCTTGGCTTCGAGCGTCTTGCCCACATACGGCTGAAGGTCGCGAACTCGGCGCATCTCCACCAGAGAGGCGGGAAGGAACCCGCGCAGACCGATATCGAGGATCAGGCCGCCCTTGACGACCTCGATCACCTGGCCCTCGACGACACCGTCCTCTTCCTTGACCTTCTCGATGGTGCCCCACGCGCGCTCGTACTGAGCGCGCTTCTTGGACAGGATCAAACGACCTTCCTTGTCCTCCTTTTGGAGAACCAGAGCTTCGACGGAGTCGCCGACACCGACAACCTCGTTGGGGTCGACATCGTGCTTGATGGAAAGTTCACGGGAGGGAATCACGCCCTCGGTCTTGTAGCCGATGTCGAGCAGGACCTCGTCGCGGTCAACCTTGACGATGGTGCCTTCGACGATGTCTCCGTCGTTGAAGTACTTGATGGTCGCATCGATCGCTGCGAGGAAATCGTCCGCCGAGCCGATGTCATTGACGGCTACCTGGGCGGGGGTCGAAGTGGTCGTGGTGGTCGTAGGAACAGTCATGTAGGGGGAAATCCGATACTGAGTAGGCGTATCCAGCGGTCGCTGGGCCCCCCAAGGCTACGGCAGCCGGGCCCCGCACCGTCCTGCGGGTGGCCCCCACGTCCGATCGGGCCTCACCCGGCGGGTCTAGTGGCCGGCGGGTCTAGTGGCCGGCGGATTGCCAATCGGATCCCACCCCGACCGACACATCGAGCGGAACCCGAAGATCGGCGGCCTTGCCCATCTCCTCGCGAACGAGCGCCTCGAGCTGCGAGGCCTCTCCGGGAGCTACCTCCAGCACGAGCTCGTCGTGCACCTGCAGCAGGAGTCGAGAGGACAATCCCCCGTCCCGCAGGGCCCGATCCACGCCGAGCATCGCCACCTTCACGATGTCCGCCGCGGTTCCCTGAATGGGGGCGTTCAACGCCATTCGCTCAGCCATCTCGCGTCGCTGGCGGTTGTCGTGGTTCAGATCGGGCAGGTACCGGCGGCGCCCGAACATGGTCTCTGTGTACCCGCGCTTGCGAGCCTCGTCGACCACCCCCGACAGGTAATCGCGAACGCCACCGAAGCGGGTGAAGTACTCGTCCATCAAGCTTTGGGCTTCAGCGGGAGTGATACGCAACTGCTGGGACAACCCGTAGGCGGACAGTCCGTACGCCAGGCCGTAACTCATCGCCTTGATGCGCCGCCGCATTTCGGGATCGACATCGGCTTCACGCACCCCGAAGACCTTGGCTGCGACGGAACTGTGCAGATCCTCACCTTCGACGAAGGCTTCGATCAATCCGTCGTCGGCCGAGGCATCGGCCATGATGCGCATCTCGATTTGGCTGTAATCGGCCGTCATCAGGGCCTCGAAACCGTCACCCACAACAAAGCAACTGCGGATCCGGCGCCCAGCTTCGGTTCGGATCGGAATGTTCTGAAGGTTCGGATCCGATGAGGACAACCGCCCCGTAGCAGCCGCCGTCTGACGAAACGTCGTGTGGATCCGACCTGCGTCGTCAGCCAACGGAAGCAATCCCTCAACCGTTTGACGCAACTTGGAAACATCCCGCCACGCCAACAACTGCTCGAGGACTGGATCCTCGGTGCTGGCAAACAGGTTCTGAAGCGCCTCGGCATCGGTCGTGTAGCCGGTCTTGATCTTCTTCGTCTTGGGAAGTCCGCGATCGACGAACAAGACTTCTTGAAGTTGCTTGGGTGATCCCAGGTTGAACGATCGTCCGACTATGCGATGGGCTTCTTCTTCCGCAGCGCGCATCGACGCACCGAACTCCTCCGACAGTCCTTGGAGTCGATTTCGATCGACAGCGATCCCGACGTATTCCATCCGCGCCAGCAGTCCTGCCAACGGAATCTCCATGTCAGCAAGCAGTGACTCGATTCCCTCGGCCGCCAGGCGTTGTCGTGCGACATTCGATACGTCGGCCACCGCTTGCGCCTGTGCGCCCAAGGCGCGCAGGTCATGTTCCTCGTCCCCACCTAGGGCAAGTTGGCCGCCGGCGTCGTCGTCGTTGTCCAAAGTCCGCCCCAGCAGCCGCGAGGACACATCCTCCAATGCGTACGACCGCGCACCGGGGGCGTCGAGATAGGCCGCCAGGGCGGTGTCCATCGTGACTCCCTCGATAACCGCCGCACCGGTTGTATCCGTAAGCACCGCCAGGTCGGGGCCTTTCACATCGTGAATGCGCTTGTCGATGGAGGAATCCGAAAGCCATGCGTTCAACGCGGAACGATCCTGTGCAGTCTGAACAGGCAGCACCATCACTCTTTCATCAGTGCACACCGCGATGCCCTCGATCTCGCCCCGTCCCGCCGACCAAGCGCCCCGTACCGCGATGGCGGCGGAGTCGATGCCCGAAAGAACAGCGGCCACCGATCCTGCCTCGCGGATCTCGACGGGCAGTGATTCGGTTTCCGTTGCGACCTCAGACGTCGAGCCCGCCTCGCCACCCGTGCCATGTGGGAGCGCTTCTACTCGCGATCGAAGGGCCGTGAATTGCAGGCCGTCGAATAGCTTCGCCAATTCCTCGCGAGACCACGAAGTCCACTCCAGGGACGCTAATTCGGTGCCCAATGGCACCTGTCGGATGAGCTCGGTGAGCTCTCGATTCACCAGCACCTGGGGCACCGCCTCCCGAAGTGCCGCACCGACCTTGCCGCCGACCTCGTCCACGTGGTCCACGAGCCCCGCAAGGTCGCCATAGGCCGTCAGCCACTTAACCGCCGTCTTCTCCCCTACCCCGGGGATGCCGGGGAGGTTGTCGCTGGGGTCGCCCCGAAGCGCAGCGAAGTCTGGGTACTGGCGTGGGGTGAGCCCGTATTTCTCCTCGATCGCTTCCGGCGTCATCCGCGCCAGATCCGACACACCCTTGCGGGGATAGAGCACGGTCGTGCGCTCATCAACCAACTGGAAGGTGTCACGGTCGCCGCTCACGATGTCGACCCTCAATCCCTCTCCAGCCGCCTCGGTAGCGAGTGTGGCGATGATGTCGTCCGCCTCGAACCCCTCCAATTCCAAAGTCGTGATGCCGAGAGCGCGTACGACCTCCTTGATCAGTTCCACCTGGCCCTTGAACTCCTCGGGCGACTTGGTCCGGGTGGCCTTGTAATCCGGAAACTTCTCGGTCCGAAAACTCTTGCGGGACACATCGAACGCCACGGCCACATGGGTCGGTTGCTCGTCGCGCAGCAGATTCACCAACATCGAGGTGAAGCCGTACACCGCATTCGTCGGCTGCCCGGTGGTGGTGCTGAAGTTCTCGACCGGAAGGGCATAGAACGCCCGGTAGGCCAGGGAGTGCCCATCGAGTACCAGCAGGCGTCCGGAATCGGGCATCTTCCGATCCTAGGCAGACACTCACGCCTACGCTGGCGACATGAGCAACGACACCTCGAGTACCCAGTCGACCGGGATTCCCGAAGAACTCGCCCATTGGGGTATGGGATCACTGGCCGAGAAGATGGGCATCGAATTGGTGTCGGCGGACCGCGACCGCGTCGTAGCCACGATGCCGGTCGAAGGAAACACCCAGCCCTACGGCCTTCTGCACGGCGGGGCCAGCGCCGTCCTTGCCGAGTCCCTCGGCTCGATCCACGGAGCCCTGCTGGCAGGACCGGAGAACATGGTGGTCGGCGTGGATCTGAATTGCACCCACCACCGATCGGCCACCGCGGGGGTCGTGCGAGGCGAATCCACGGTCCTGTCCGCTGGCCGCACCGTGGTGAGCACCCAGATCCGAGTCACCGACGATGCCGACCGCCCCGTCTGCACTGCGCGGCTCACGTGTCTCGTCCGGCCGGTGTCGAACAAGTAACAAATTTCGGCAAACTGACTATCTAGCCCCCACAGGCTGCGCAAGGCCGCTAGTGTGATCGGAATTCTCTGGGCGATCGTGATCGCCCGTATCGATCCCAGGAGGTTGGCTTCGTGCTGATCGCAGTTCGAGCCGCTGTTACGGCGGCCGTCCTCGCGGTGATCTCCCTCCTCGGGGTGACGCTCGTGGGTGCCTCGGCGGCCAACGCCGCGGACGCGACCCTGGTCGGAAGTTTCACCGCGCCGGACGGAACCGGAATCCCGGACGTCTCCATCACCGTGAGCAACGAGGACGGATTCAGTGAGACCGGTTCCTCCGACGCCAATGGGGATTTCGCCATCGTCCTGCCCGGCGGGGGGACCTACGCCATCGAGATCGACGTCACCACTCTCCCCGAGGGCATCGCACTGGAGAACCCCGAAGACGCCAGTCGCTCCCTACTCGTCCTGGGTGGGGAGAAGAAGATCCTCACCAAACTGGTAGAAGGCGAAGGGGGTGGTGGAGACGACGGCGGTTTCATCGACGTCACCGGAGACCAGTTCCTGCAGTTGCTGTTCGATGGCGTGCTCTTCGGGATCATGATCGCTCTCGGCGCCCTCGGTCTAAACCTCGTCTTCGGCACCACCGGCTTGACGAACTTCTCGCACGGCGACCTGCTGACCCTGGGCGCGTTCACCGCCCTCATCTTGAACGAGGCGGGTCTCCACATCATCATCGCGGCCCCCATCGCGATCGTGATAGCCGCGATCTTGTTCGGGTGGGGCCAAAACCGGGTCCTGTGGCGCCCCCTGCGCAAGCGCAAGACAGGCCTCATCGCGATGATGATCATCTCGATCGGCTTGGCGATCGTCATCCGCTACGGCGTGGCGTTGTTCTTCGGTGGCGCTCCCATTAACTACAACCAGTACGCGGGCCAGGTCGGCATCGAACTCGGGCCGGTCAGCACCACACCAAAGGCCCTCATCCTGGCGGGGCTGGCCGTCGTTGCACTCACCGCGACAGTCATCTGGGTGCAACGGTCGCGCATCGGCAAGGCCACACGAGCCGTCTCCGACAACCCGGCCCTCGCGTCGGCCACCGGTATCGACGTCGAGAAGGTCATCGCCGTCGTGTGGACAGTATCCGCGGGCCTCGCGGCCTTCGGCGGCATCTACCTTGGCCTCACCCAGGACAACTCCTGGAATATGGGCCAGCGGGTTCTCCTCATCATCTTCGCCTCGGTGATCTTGGGCGGTCTGGGCACCGTGTACGGCGCCATCGTGGGCGCGCTCGTCGTCGGCGTGTTTATCCAGATGACCTCGCTGGTGATTCCTACCGAGATGAAGACGGTCGGAGCCTTGTTCGTCATGATCGTGATTTTGATGATCCGACCGCAGGGCATCCTCGGCAGACGAGAGCGGGTGGGCTGACATGGATTGGAGTTTCGTCCTCACACAGACCCTCACCCAGGCGATCGGAATCCAGGCGATCATCTACTGCCTGGCCGCGATCGGCCTGAACGTCCAATTCGGCTACACCGGGCTGTTGAACTTCGGTCAGGTGGCGTTCGTTGCGGCTGGCTCCTACGCGGTCGGTGTCATCGTGCTCACCTTCGACCTCAGCCTGTGGCTGGCGATCGTGGTCGGCATCGTGGTGGCCACGATCATCGCGCTGATCCTGGGCATCCCCACGCTGCGACTACGAGCCGACTATCTGGCCATCGTCACTATCGCGTTCAGTGAGCTCGTGCGCTTGACCGTGCGCTCCATCGCCTTCAAGGACGTCCTCGGTGGCGCCCAGGGCCTGAACGGCAAGATCGGTCAGGACTTCCACGACACCAATCCACTACCCGCGGACTTCCAGAGCCTGCCCGTGCTGAGTTGGACTCGTCAGGATCTGTGGGTCGTCATCGTGGGCTGGATCCTCGTTGCCCTGTTCACCGTTCTCGTGTGGCTGCTCGTTCGCAGTCCGTGGGGGCGCATCGTGAAGGGCATCCGCGAGGACGAGAACGCCGTTGTGTCGCTAGGCAAGAACGTCTTCGCCTACAAGATGCAAGCCCTCATCCTGGGTGGCGTGATAGGCGCCTTCGGCGGCATCGTCTGGGCTGTTGCCAAGCAGTCCGTTCAGCCAGACACTTTCCGACCGGAATTCACCTTCTTTGCCTACACAATCCTCTTGCTCGGCGGCGCCGCTCGGGTCTTCGGACCCATCGTCGGCGCGATTTTGTTCTGGATCGTCCTGGCGGGAACGGGCGAGTTCCTCGGACAGGCCATTCAGGCCGGCTGGATCGACTTCCTTCAGCCAACGGATGTCGGCAATATCCGCTTCGTCCTCATGGGTTCGGGACTGATCGCCTTGATGGTCTTCAGACCCCAGGGGATCTTCGGGGACAGAAGGGAGTTGGCGCTCGATGCCAAGTGATTCCACTACGTCCGGTTCCCTCGCAGCCCAGGCGAAAACGGCGCTCGCGGCCGTCGATCCGCGGCCCGGTGTCGCCAAGCCCGACCCGATCTTGGTCGTGGACCACGTCACCCGTCGTTTCGGCGGTTTGACCGCAGTCAACGTCGAACACGTCGAGATCCAACGGGGCGCCATCACGGCCCTCATCGGCCCGAACGGCGCTGGCAAGACGACCTTCTTCAACCTGATTACCGGTTTCGACAAAGCCGATGAGGGTAAATGGACCTTCAATGGCCGACAGGTAGCGGGGACAGCTCCCTACCGACTCGCTCGTATCGGCATGGTTCGTACCTTCCAGCTGACCAAGGCCCTCAGCCGCATGACCGTTATCGACAACATGCGATTGGGAGCCAAGCACCAGACCGGCGAGCGCTTCTTCGCTGCCATCTTCCCCTTCTTGTGGAGCGCTCAGGAAAAGAAGATCGACCAGAAGTCGATGGGCTTGCTTGAGCGCTTCAATCTCCACGAGAAGGTCGCCGACTTCGCCGGCTCACTCTCCGGTGGTCAGCGCAAGTTGCTCGAGATGGCGCGCGCGCTGATGGCCGAGCCTGAGCTGATCATGCTCGATGAGCCGATGGCTGGTGTGAACCCCGCACTCAAGCAGAGCCTGCTGGGCCACATCAAGACCATGCGCGAGGAGGGCACCACCGTGCTCTTCGTCGAGCACGACATGGACATGGTCCACGACATCAGCGATTGGGTCATCGTCATGGCCCAGGGCGCAGTTATCGCCGAAGGCCCGCCGGATGCGGTCATGAAGGATCAGGCCGTCATTGACGCCTATCTGGGCGCCCACCACGAAGCTCAACTGACCGAAAGTGGCCAGGCCTTGACTGAGGACGGTTCCTGATGAACTACACCGAACCTGCCGATCTCCCGGGCCCCGACGATCCCGATGACGCCCATGTGTTCGAGACCGAGTTGGACGTCAATGCCGAGCAACTCAGGACGGGGCATCCGGCCGACGCCGAGCAGATTCACAAGTCACAAGCCGTCGGCGCCCTCGTGCGCGCAGACGGGCTTTACGCCGGGTACTTCCCTGGCGTCAACATCCTCAATGGATCGGATTTGTACGCCCAAGAGGGCGAGCTGGTCGGCATCATCGGTCCTAACGGCGCCGGCAAATCGACCCTGCTGAAGGCCATTTTCGGCCTGGTTCATGTCAACCAGGGATCGGTGCTGCTGCGCGATGAGGACATCACCAACCTGCGGGCCGACCAGCTGGTCCGTCGCGGGGTCGGTTTCGTTCCGCAGACAAACAACGTGTTCCCCTCGCTGACCATCGAGGAGAACATGGAGATGGGCGCATTCCAGGACCCCAAGAGCTTCTCCGAGCGCTTCGACAAGGTCGTGGATCTCTTCCCCACTCTCGGAGAACGTCGCAAGCAGCGAGCCGGCTCCCTGTCCGGTGGAGAACGCCAGATGGTGGCCATGGGGCGGGCCTTGATGATGGAGCCCAGCGTCCTGCTCCTGGACGAGCCCAGCGCCGGCCTGTCCCCCGCTCTCCAAGACGAGGTGTTCGTCCGCGTGCGCGAGATCAACAAGACGGGCGTGACCGTGATTATCGTCGAGCAGAACGCTCGTCGATGCCTGCAGATCGTGGACCGCGGATACGTCCTCGACCAGGGTCGCAACGCCTACACAGGCACCGGCAAGGACCTGGCCAACGACCCCAAGGTCATCGAGCTCTACCTGGGCACCCTCGCCAAGGCCTAACCGCGAACTTGCAGCCTGAGAGGGCGAACCTGCGGTCTGGGGGCGCGAACTTGCGGTCTGAGAGGGCGAACCTGCGTTTTCTCCGATTGCGTCCCTTGTGACATCGCCTGCGCTCACCCCCTGAGCAGCTACCGGTGCGGACAGTGTGTTCTCACCACCGACGTCTACCCACGTTGGAACGCTCGGAAATCGCCGAACGCAAAGCGGTGAGCATCGCAGTGGGGTCGAACAGATCCTCTTTGGTCGCGACAATCACTCTCCATCCCGCCTTTTCAAGCTGGCGCCGTCGCTCGGCATCGTGCTCCTGGGTACCGAGATGCCACTCACCGTCAAACTCGAGACCGATTCGAAGTCCCTTGTAAGCAAGATCCAGACGTACCACTCGCGCCCCCGGCAGGACAATTTCCGGGTTGATGTCAGGTTCGGGCAACTCGCAAGCCACGACGTTCCAACGCAACCGAGATTCCTGAGGGGATTCGACTCCAGTTCGAATCCACGGCAGCACCTCTCGAGCTCGAACCACTCCTCGTCTGGTTCGGGCCCAAGCAACGATTGAGGTCATTTCATTCAAAGTGACTAGCCCCTGGCCCAACGCCCAATCCCCCATAGCTAGGAGGTGATCGGGAGATAGCAACGCTGCGCAATCCACCCAGGTACGCGCAGGAGTTGTGAGGGTCAGCGAGTCGAGAAAGGCCACATGATTTGCCGGAATGTCAATCGAGTGGCCGTCCACTTTTGCCCGCCGTGTAGCAGTAGCAGCGCCGCGCCTACTCAGCGAAACAGGACCGCCTTTGAGCACCTGTGCCGACGCCGGTGGCAAGGGCATACCCCAGATTGCGGCCGCGCTGAGGCCTACGACGACGCAATCGTGCGGAGCCCCCGTAAGGGCAATCAGAGCTCGCCGTTTTGAATCACTTGGGTTGAGGAAATTCTCGCCAATGCCCACGGTCATGTGATGACCCTCAGCTATGACAGCCATCCGAGAAAGTCCTGGCAAATGCGCTGTGCAGATAAATCCAACCAAGCAGGGAATTGTGGACGGGGTGCAGGTTCGCGCTGTGGGGGTGCAGGTTCG
>CAZVWA010000025.1:0-15334 GCA_964631085.1 uncultured Rubrivirga sp. | reverse complement strand
ACACCGCGGTCAGGGTCAGTCCCGGGGTTGCTTGCACCGCCTGGTTGTGCTCGTGACCAATGGCTCCGTAAGCGAGAAGGCCGACACGTACATCCGTCACAAAGAACTCCTACTGGGTAGACCGGGTGAGACCGACGCTACCTAACCTCTAGCCGACGCCCAACACCCGTGCTATCTGGCGTCCCATTGACTTCTGCCCGGCTGGATTCGGATGGAACGACGCTGATGCGAATGGACCGGAGATTGCCGTGAGGCCGAACACCCACGCATCACCTCCGGCGCACACCCCGTGACCTGTGGCGGAATCTCCCGAAGAACCCCAGATCCCGGCTACCGGTTCCCAGCCAAAACGCGACGTGGCCAGCACCTGACCATTGAGTGTTCCGTTGCCGGTGGAGAGGTTCCTGGTGGAGCCTGCGAAGGTTCGGAATCGATAGGGATTCGATGCCTGCGGAACCAAGATGGTGTCTCGAGCCCACGCGAAGTCCGACTGACTCAGAGTCAGATAGCGACACGGCTCGCCGATTGACGAGCGAGTGATATCCGGATACGTCATTGGGAGAACGCGCGCTGAACGAGCCAGCGTGAGTGGTGCAATCGTTGCGCCCGAGGTCAGCGTGCAGGTGTTGCCTCCAAGGCAACCCGCCAGGCGTTCGTATTTGGCGGGCAGGCGACCGGTCAGGGTTTGAACCCCGTCTTGAACAGAATCGAATCGACTCAGCGGAAGGGACGTTGCCGAAACCACAGGGCAATTCAAGCTCAACGCGCAGGTGCTGAGAATCGACGTGAAGCCGATGTCGTTTCCTCCCACGGAGAACGCCACGACATCGATGGCGCGGTTTCCGATGAGGCGCTGGACCTGCTCGATTTGGCTGCTGCTTTGACCAGCAAAAGGTTGGGGGCCCAGCACGCCAGTCAGAATGGTGGCTCCGGAGCAGGAGACGTTGATGACCGTCACCGACGACTTGTTCGACGACTTCTCAAGAGCCAGGGCTGCTTGGACAGGGCCAGCGCGCACGCTGCGTTTGCAGGGGGCGTCGTCGTAGTAAGGATCGAATTGTCGATCCGGGTCTCGAAGCCACGCATCGACGTTCCGGGGGTTGCCGTCACCGGAGGTGTATGAGTCACCCATGACAACGAAGAGGTAGTCGAGGACCTCAGCGTCCATCCACGCGAAATCAACGTCGGAGACTCCGGATCTCACCTCCAGTTTGAAGCGGTAATCGCCCTCCTGCAATCGAATGTTGCGCTTGCACGTCTTCTTCGTCAGTTTGCGCCAGCGCACTCGTTCGATTTGTTTCTTTCCTCGGTAGATGCGCCATTGGTATTCACGACCTTGCGATCCACACGCGTCCAGCGTCACCGAAAAGCCGCGCGGATTCAGATACCACGATTGCACTCCATCGATGAGTCGCTCGGCAGGCTGGGCGATCCGATTTCCTGCACCGACGAACTTCTTGGCGGGCACCGCACCGAGTGGGCGCTTCCTGGGAACTCCACCGTCGCCGTCGATGAAGCCGTCTCCGTCAACGTCCTTGGACTGCGGAACCATGCTCCAGTCGGCTTCTGCGCGTGCTTGGTCTGCTGCGAAGGAAGGCGCCGCGCCGGCGATGGATGCAAGGGCAATGGCCGCGGCGAGCACGGTCACCCCACGTCGCCTCATGGGGACAACGGTAAGCGGTGATCTAGCGAACAAGCATCGGTACCGGCCCCTTGGCTCGGTAGGTGGCGCGGGGCTCTGCGCGAGGAATCGGGTGCAGCGAATCAGCGGGCAACAGGCGGTGCTGCGCAGCAGCGTGCAACAAGATGATTCGCGACTCCAGCAGGGCGAACTGATCCCCCAGGCATTTGCGGGTGCCTGCTCCGAAGGGGAAGTAGGCGCCGCGGGGGAGCGACGAGTGCAACTGCGGGGTCCACCTGCTCGGCTCCCAGCGATGCGGGTCGGGGAAGTAGGTGGGGTCGCGATGCGTCACGTACTGACTGATTAGCACGTGGGCACCGGCGGGCACCGCTACTCCCGCGACGTCAACATCGCGCAGTGCGCGCCTCGGTGCAACCCAAACCGGCGGAGCCATCCGAAGGGACTCCGCTACGACCTGTCCGGCGACCTCGGTGCCCATGACGTCTGCGACGGTCGCCGGCGCGGAGCCGGTTATCCAGTCCTGCTGAAGCGCCTCATCGCGAAGTGCCTCGTACACATCAGGGCGGGAACCAAGCCAACTGAAAGCCCAGGTGAGTGCATTGGCCGTGGTCTCGTGACCACTGAGGATGAGCGTCAGCGCTTCATCTCGTACTTCCTCATCGGTGAAGGCCGACCCGTCCTCGTCCCGAATTGCCAGCAGCAGCCCCAGCAGATCATCACCGTCGACGCCGCGCTGGCGCCGCTCGGAAATCAGGTCCTCGGCGATCTCCGCGAGTTGATCGGCGGCCTCGCGGAACTTGCGCCAGTAAGGCAGAGGCACTCCATCGAGGCGGTCCAGACCCGGAAGCATGGTGCGCTCGATGCGGTCGATCGCGATCTCCATCGACTCGGCGATCTGCTCCGTGTGACGATCGGCGTCGGTGCCGAACAACGTGCGGGCGACGATGAGCAACGTGAGCCGCATCATTTCAGGCGCGATGTTGATCGTGGTCCCACGTCGCCAGGAGGAAACACTGGTGCGCGCGAGTAATGACATTTGCTCGGCGTAGCCATCGAGGCGTGCCTTGTGGAAAGGCGGTTGCATCATGCGTCGATGACGAAGATGGATCGGCTCCTCATTCGTCAGCAGTCCGGTGCCGAGTACCTTGCGCATCCGTTCGAAGCCCACACCCTTGATGAAGGCGCTCTGCTGGGCGACGGTCACCTCGTGCACCATCGCCGGTGCGAACAGACCGAAGAACAACTGCCCGCCGAGGAAGAACGACGACGCATCCCCGTAGCGATCGCGAAGGTCGAGTAGGAACGCCGGGGTGTCTCGCTGGAAGCGAACCAGCAGGTCTCCTGGCACTTTGGGGCGAGGGCCCGGCGGGAGATTGGCCGGAGCGCGTCGTCTGGTGATGGGAGGCGGCACGTCCGCGTACTCGGTTGGACGTTCGGCTGCGAAGGGTCGAACGTTCATGGTGTCTCCGGGATCCGTATGCGAATGCCGACTGAATCGTTGGACCGGCGGCGTAGTTTCTCCATCCAACCAATGGCAGAGAAGGCCAGCCCGTATTTACGTTTTACCTGCGCAGCGACGGACTTCGTGCCCGTCGAATCGGTGAGTCGGGCCACCCCGTCCACTGATGATCCGCTGATCCGTCCTCGCATGTCGCACGGTGCCAGACGAACTCCTGAGTTATTGCGGATGCGCTTGGCCTTTCCCGAGGTCGCATCGGTGATCACCACGAGTTCGTCGCCGTCCCGTGCGACCCACACGGGTGTCGCAACGGCCGACCCGTCCTTTTTGAAGGTGGTGAGCGACAGATACTTGCCGGCTGCCAGGCGTTCGATCTCCGGGTGGCTCATGCGCCCTCCTCTGCGCCGACATAGGGACAGTGCCGGCACCCATTGTGGCAACACTTCCCTCGGCTGAGGTGGAAAGTCGCGGTCATGACGAAAAGCCCGGTTTGTGGGTCTAGGTAACCGAGCTCACCGCGCTCTACTGCGGCGTCGTGCGCCTGCATGATTTCCGTAAAGTGGGAATGGGAGTCGGCGAGGCGCTCCGGATATGGCGTGAGTGGATCGGCGCGGGTTGGCTCCTCGGTCGCGCTACCCCTGGGTTCTTGCGTCACAGTAAAAAGCCCTCGGGGAACGGGTCATCGGGCGCCAACATGTGTTGGGAAGTTCCCGTTACCCAGGCGCGACCCGTGATGGTGGGGATGATCGCTGGAAACTCACCAACCGTAGCCTCGCGAATTGCCCGACCGATGAAGTGCGTTCCGATGATGGATTCGTTACGAAGTTCATCACCGATTCCCATCTCGCCACGGGCGATGAGTTGTGCGACGCGAGCACTCGTTCCCGTTCCGCACGGTGATCTGTCGAACCATCCGGGATGGATGACCATGGCGTGGCGGGAGTGCTCAGCGGTGCTCCCCGGTGCAACCAGTTGGACGTGGTGCACATGATCGATGGCTGGGTTCTCCGGATGCAGGGGAGGTGACTGCTCGTTGATCGCCTGCATGATCCGCATTCCCACATCCAGCAGCGCATCGCGAGATGCGCGAGCGAATTCCGGTGCACCGTCCAGTGAGTCGAGGTCGATGATGGCGTAGAAGTTTCCGCCGAAGGCCATGTCGTAGGTGACTTTTCCTAATCCCGGCACTTCCACCGTTGCATCGAGTTCAGTCACGAAACTCGGCACGTTCTCGATAGTGACAGCACGTGCTCGAGTTCCTTCAACGTCCACCGTTGCCACTACCAGTCCGGCTGGTGTGTCGAGACGGATCACGGTCTGCGGCTCGGTGACGGGCACCATGCCCGTTTCCACTAGTACGGTCGCGACCCCGATGGTTCCGTGACCGCACATCGGAAGGCAGCCCGATACCTCGATGTAAACCACACCCCAATCGGCGTCGTCTCGTATCGGTGGCTGGATGATCGCACCGCTCATCGCGCTGTGGCCGTGCGGTTCGAACATCAGCCAGCGACGCAGATGATCGGCCTCGACCATCACGTATTGGCGTCGTTCTTCCATCGTCGCGCCGGGCAGCGTTCCAACGCCGCCCACCACCACGCGAGTGGGCATCCCCTCGGTGTGGGAGTCCACGCACTGCCAGGTACGGATCGATTCCACCCGTGGATGCTAGGCGAACAACCGCGACGGTCCGAGTCGCGCCTCAGCGTCGCTTACCGGCTCGTCGAAGGCAAGCCGGGTGACGAGATCGGCCGTGCCGGCCGCCATCGCCGTCCCGATCATGCCGTGGCCCGAAGCGACGAGTACGCGGTGTGACGCGGGCTTGGGAAGGAAGCCGATGTAGGGAGCGCCGTCGATACTGGCCGGGCGAACTCCCGTCCAAGATTCCACCGAGGCATTCGCTTCGGGGAGTTCGACCGCGTGACGAGCTCGATTGATCAGTCCCTGGATGCGGTGGCCGACGATGTCGCGGTCATCGGGCGTGGTCATCTCGTAGCGGGCGCTCAGGCGCAGGCCGCCGGCGAGGGGGTTGAGCGCGGTTCGCTGGTCCATCAACAGCATCGGACGGGTGGGCGGTGACTCCACACCCTGCACGGTGACCGAGTAACCCTTGGCCGCGCGAATGGGGAGATCCACGCCCACGGAACGAGCCACGGCGGGCGACCACGCTCCCGCGGCTAGAACGACGATGTCCGCGTCGAGTTGTTCCTCCCTGCCGGCGGTACGCACGACCGGGGCTGAAGACAGGTCGGTCACGGCGCCACCGATCCAGCGGGTCCCTGCGGATTCGCTGCGCTCGCGCATGCGCAACCACAATTTCGCCGGGTCCAAACCAAGATCTTCGGAAAGTTCGATCGCCGCGCTGACGTTGTTCGTTAATCCTGGTTCGGCCCCAAGTTCGTCACGATCGATGTCACGGACTGCAACACCGAACTCACGCATGTGCGCTGCCTCGTGCTCGGCGCGTTCTTGTGCTCCGGCTCCGGTAAAGACCTGCCACAGCCCACGGGTATTGATGTCCAGCGTGGAATCCGATAGCAGCAGTTCAGCGCTGCGGTGCAGAAGTTGATCTAGTCCGGGGTGAAACGTCGAGACGTTTTTCTCGTTGCAGTGCCGGGCGAACCCGATCAGCCAGTCGAGGGTTCCGTTTCCGGGACGGCTGGCCAGGGCGAAGGCTCCGTCGGCCTTCACCAGCGAGCGCATTCCCTGTTTCACCATGCCCGGTGCAGCGAACGGAACACAGTGGCTCACCACGATGTGACCTGCGTTTCCGAGCGAAGTTCCAAAGCGCGGTTTGTCGGCATCCACCACGGTGACCTCGGCACCCCGCTCGGCGAGGAGCGCAGCGCAACTTGCGCCGATGATCCCGCCACCGACGATGACAACGCGCATGTTCTAGCCCGCCGTCAGCTCAGGAGCCCAAGAGCCTGCTGCGTCGAGAAGGGATCGGAGTTCTGCGACCGACCCTTCATCGAGGGCTGCCAGCGGCGCTCTCGGTACTCCTACATCGAGACCGCGCAGGATCATGCCCGCCTTCACTTTCGCGTTATAACCGCCCGCCTCGATGAACTCGAGAATAGGCAGGACCGCCGCGTACACCTCTGTTCGCAGGTCCGTGTCGAACATCGCCACGTGCGCGGCCGGCAGCAGGTTTGCGATGCCACCGATCCAGCACTTCACCCCGGCGTCGAGGAAAACGGGAGCTGCTGCATCGGCGCCGCACACAACTTCTAGGGAGCCGGCGTAACGGTGCGCGATCTCACCGATTCTGTTCAGATCCCCGGAAGCTTCCTTGATGCCGACGATCGCGTCGAGCGGGGCGAGTTGGTCCAAGGTCTCGATATCGAAGGAAACGCCGGTTCGCTGCGGGTAGTCGTATAAGACGGTGGGCAAACCTGCGGCGTTCACGATGGCGGTCACGTGAGCGGCCAGTTCCGATGGCGACGGTAGGCAGTAGGCAGGGGCCGCGACCATCAGTCCATCGAGATCCAAGGCCTTGGCCAGCATTGCGTGGTCGAGGGCCTGATCAGTGGACATTCCGCCGACGCCACCGAGGATGGGCACCGAGCCGGCAACGACCTCCGTGATCCGGGCCGTCACGACTCGTCGTTCCTCTAGGGACAGCGCATAACCCTCGCCGGTCGTGCCGCACGCCACGATTCCGTGCACGCCTGCTGCGAGAACGGCCTCGACTGCTGCTTGGAGTTGGGTTTGATCGACGCGTCCTGAGTCGTCGAAGGGTGTGATGAGGGGGACGTAAGCACCGGCCAGTTCCACAGGCGTTTTTCTACCACTAGGCGATCGGTGCTCGTCAGGCTTCGCCGGCCACCACACTCATGACGGTGTCTTCCAGCGTTCCCAGGACGATCGGCCCGACGATGCGAACTGCGATGCGCCCCTGGCGATCCAAGATGACGGTGATGGGTAGCGAACGCGGTGGTACGTCCGGAATCGTCGCCAGCAGTGAACCGTCCTTGTCGACGATGCTCCGATAGGGGGTGTCGGAGGTGAACTCTCGGGCATCGTCGATGTCGTCTTCGACATTGACACCAATGAAGGTGACGCCCTGGCCGTCGAGGTTGCGGGCAGCTTCGGCGAATTCGGGCATCTCACTGCGGCACGGTGAGCACCACGTTGCCCAGCCATTGACAACGGTCACATCGCCTCGTGAATCGCTGAGGGCCAGCGGTTGGCCATCGAGGTCGGTGCCGGCGATGTCCAGTGGTTCACCGCGATCGGTTGCGTCGATCACCGTCATCCCGATCCCGGGATCTGTGGTGAGTTGACCCGCCTCGACGGGTATCAGCGTCTCTTCATCTGCCGAGAGCACACCGCAACCCGAAGCCATCCAGATGCAGGCCACGACGACGATCGCGATCGCCGGCGGTCGATTCATGCGTTCAGTGTCTCCCGGGCTTCTTGGCGTTCGAGTCGCTGGGTCATCTTTTCTTGTTCCCGCCACCACTCGATCGCCGCGACCATCATCCAGATTCCGTCCAAGACCATGGCGATCGCCCACATCATGGCGCCGGCGAACTTCTGATCTGCCATGGCGTCGAATCCGTGGATGGCGGCGGCTTGCTCGTACGGCCAGTACAGCGGTACGGGAGCGAAATGCACGACGATCCCCAACGTCGTTTCGGGAATCATCATTAGACCGAGGGAAACGAGACGGACACTCGGAGCCGGGCGTTTGGCGATCAGGTCGGTTCCGATGAGTGGGTAATAGAACGCAAGCGCGGCAATGAGGTAGACGGGGCGGATGCCGAACTCCATCGCATCGTGTCCATCCAGCGCCCAGTTCATGACGAGTTGCGTGTGTGATCCGAGTAGGACGGTTGCGAAGAACAGCCACCCCACCACCGGGCGCGTGATGAACTCGACCGGACGAGATCGCAGGACGGAAACCAGGCGCCGCCGTCCGTTGGGACCGAGGTTGACGAACGCCAACCGGATCGGTGATGACAGCACTATCAGCGGACCGGCGATCATCAAGACGAGCAGGTGCTGACCCATGTGCGCCCAGAAAGCATCGTGGGCCCAGGAGCCGAAGGGGCCGAGGTACGCCAGTGCCAGCGCCAGCATCGCCGCGATGAAGGCGGTCGTGGATCCCTTATGCCAGCCGAAGGGCCGACGCTTGGCCCGACGGGCGGCCCAGATGTAAAGGCCGGTCAGGAAAAGGAGATTGACGACGACGAAGAGGTCGAGATCGATCGGAGATCCGCCCGGCGTCAAGTCACCCACGACGTCACCCTAGGTGGCCGTTGACGGATCGCGAGCCGATTGTTCTTTGTTTCACAAGGTGAGATCGGTGTTGTTGGCGTCGGTGTCGTTCGGTGAATGTCGAATGAAGCGCGGGTATCGATTGCCGCGTCTTCGTTGACAGTCACTCTGTCTACTGACACCGTTAAGGCACCGACACCGCGTCGGGATGCCTCAGGGCATCGGCAATCTCGGGAGATGCATGTGAAGCGGGCGTTCGTAACGCTGCTTGCTGTCGTCGTCGGAGTCGCGATCGTCGGGGGAATCGCGGTGTTCAACTCGGTACGCGAAGCAGAGCCTCCGACGCTCGCCGCCGAGGTCTCCGGGACCATGGACACTCCGCAAGGCACTTTGCCGCACGCCACCTTGGAATTGGCCATTTATCCGAACAGCTCGGCCAAGGTTCCGCCTCCTAAGACATCCTCAAACTTCGAGGCCAATTGGCTTTCAGGTCAACCGTTCTATTACCCCTCAACGAGCCTGCAGGTTCCCGCGAACTCCGCCGTCACCATCACCTTTATTCAGTACGACAGCGGAGGCCAGGTCTACAACCCGTACTTCGCCGACGTTCACGGAACGATGGACGGGACTATGACGGTGAACGGGGAGAGCGTCACCGGTATCAAGCCTTCAGAGGTCGGCCACACTTTCACGGTCCACCAGTACCCCGAGTCCACCCAGCCCGATTTCTTCCTCTCGGTGCCGCTGAAGATGAACAAGGCGAACGCGAAGACCGACAAGGACGGCTACCCGGTCAAGCCGCAGAAGATCGAGGTCACGTTCATCACCGGCGATCCCGGCACCTACGTGTGGAATTGCGAATTCCCCTGCGGTGACATGTACCAGGAGTTCGGCGGTCCGATGCAAACGCGCGGCTGGATGGCCGGCACCTTCGAGGTGGTGTGATGTCCACGACCGACGTCCGCCCCACCGGCCAGCCGGACGAGCCGGAGGCTCCCACCAACCGGCCACCGTCAATGCACCGGGTCAAGATGTGGCTGCGCCGCCCCTATGCCCGGGGGATTCTGGTCCTCACCGTCATCATCGGTTTCCTCCTTCTGCCTCTGGCCTGGTTGCTCCTTGCAGCGATGAACCAAACCGGCGCTCCGGCGTCGGAGGTAATGAAGGACATCGAGCAGACGGTGTTCGTCTTCACGATCATCTCGATTCCGATCACCGCGTTCGTCTTCGCGGTATTGGTCTACAGCCTGCTTGGCTGGAAGCACGTCTCGGGCAACGACGTCCCTGCAGACGAGAGCCCGGCGATCCGCAGCAACACCATTGGCGTTGTGCTGTGGACCGTCGTTTCGAGTCTCTTGGCGTTCTTCCTCGTCGTCTGGGGTCTTGCCGAATTGGCACAGATCACGGCCAACTCCTACGGCACCATCCCGGCCGACGAGCAGCCGACGGACGAGCAAGCGCTGATCGTCAACGTGACAGGTCAGCAGTGGGTATGGACCTTCGAATACCCGCAGTACGACGGCATCGCGAGCGAAACGTTGTATCTGGCCAAGGATCGACCCGTCTACTTCAACGTCACGTCCAAAGACGTCATCCACAATTTCTGGGCGGTTGAGCTAGGCGTGAAGATCGACGCCAACCCCGGCGCCATCACGCAAACGGGTGTGACCCCAAACAAGACCGGAACGTTCAACGTTCGCTGCGCGGAGTTGTGCGGCATGCACCACGCCTATATGGAGACAGCGATTCAAGTGCTGGAGCCAAAGGACTTCACCTCGTGGGCACGTGAAATGGGCGGAGGCAAGACCTCATGAGTTCTGCAACAGCCACCGCTACGGTCTTTGGCAGCGAGGTGCCGCAACCAAAGCAGCACGGCAAACCCGGCGGCATCATGCGCCGGCTCAACTTCGTGACAGGCATGATCGGCGGGTTGGGCCTAGCCATCGTCGCGGGCGTCGTTACCAACATGCTGACCCCCTCGGGCGCGTCGACCGCGACATTCGCTCCCGCTGCCCCCGACTACGTCTACCTCGCGGTGCTTCTCGGCTGGGTCATCGGCTTCATGGCGGGTATCGGCGCTTTCGTCGGCCCTATCCGATGGATGCTCGGCCGCGATCTCACCCACGCCGACGCTGAATACATGGCGGGCAAGGACCTGGGCTGGAAGCGGTACTTCAAATTCACCACCGATCACAAGGTCGTCGGCGTCCAGTACCTCGTGATGACGATGGTCATCCTGGGCTTCGGCGGCTTGCTGGCGATGCTCATTCGCACCGAACTCGGTGTCACGTGGGCTGAGGTCTTCTCGCCGTCGTTCTACAACTCACTCATCGGCACCCACGGCATCGCGATGATCATCGGGATGATCATTGTGGTCATGGGTCCGATCGCGAACTTCATCGTGCCCATCATGATCGGCGCTCGGGACATGGCGTTCCCGCGACTGAACGCTTTGAGTTTCTGGCTGTTGTTCGTCGCAGCGATCTGCTTGATCAGCTCGCTGTTCGTCGGCGGCGTCCAGGACGGCTGGTCGGTGTACTACCCGCTGGCCGCCCAGGCTCCGCCGGGCATGCTCGGCTACCAGATGACGATCATCGTCTTCGCTTTCTCCACCGGCGTCGCGAGCGTGAACCTGATGGTCACGATTTTGACGATGCGAGCCAAGGGGATGACCTGGTCGCGGACTCCGCTGCTGGTGTTCGGCGTCTTCGCCTCGGCGCTGATGGGCCTCTACGCCTTCCCCTTCTATCAGTACTCGCAGATACTCGCCCTGAGTGATCGGATCTTCAATACGTCGTTCTTCGACCCACTCGAGGGCGGCAGTGTCTGGCTCTACGAGAACCTCTTTTGGTTGCTCGGCCATCCAGAGGTCTACGTCATCATCATTCCCAGCGCGGCCGTGCTGATGGAGATCATCCCGGTCTTCTACCGAAAACCGCTGTTCTCGTTCAACTTCGCGGTCGCCGGCATCGTCGGGGTCGTGGCTCTCAGTGGCCTCGTCTGGGCTCACCACATGTACATGACCGGCTGGGCGCCGGCGGTGAACTACCCGTTCATGCTCTCCACCGAGATGATCTCGATCCCCGTCGGTTTCCTGGTCCTGGTGGTGATCGGCACCATGTGGCGAGGTGTGGTCTGGACGCGCCTACCTGTCATGGCCGTGTACGCCGTGATCTTCAACAAGATGATCGGTGGCGTCACAGGCGTTTACCTCTCCGACGTACCCGTGGATCAGTACATGCACGGCAGCATGTTCGTCGTCGCCCATTTCCACTACATGCTGATGGGCGCCGGACTCTTCGGAGCTATGGCCGGTGTTGCCTTCTACTTCCCGAAGATGACGGGTCGGATTCTCGACGAACGAATCGGATCCATCGGGTTCTGGACCGCCTTCGTTGGCTTCCAGATCACATTCGGCTCGATGTTCGTCGCCGGACTCCAAGGGCAGCCGCGCCGCGTTCTGCAGTTCGACGATCTGTTCAACCTTTCGAACTGGATCTCAACGATCGGTGCGTACACGATCGGCCTGGGCATGCTCATATTCCTCGGCGCGATCATCTCCTCGTGGATGTACGGCGAGGTCGCGTCGAGTAACCCGTGGGGCTCGAAGTCCCTCGAATGGCAGACCCCCACTCCGGTTCCGTTGGAGAACTTCGAGGTGCTGCCGGTCGTCACCGAACGCCCCTACAACTACGGCGTTCCCGATCCTTATCAAGCCGAACTCGACGCAGTCGATGGTGATCTCGAGAAGGTGGGTAAGTGATGAGCGCCGAGACGCAGCAGCCGCTTTATCCCACAACGGGTGAGCCGATCAGCACCATCGCGCGACGCGCCAAGGCGGGTCTGTGGACCCTCATCGTTATGGATGTCTCGGGCACCCTCGCCCTGATCATCAGTTACACCTACCTGTGGTCGCTGAACGTCAATGGCGGTTGGGCTCCTCCGGGCGCGAAACTCACCTACGACCAAACCAACGCTGTCCCCGCGAAGAGCGATGCGACCTTCGCTGCAGAGTGGCCGTTCTGGGCGATCTTGGGGATCGTGATCCTCGCAACCATCGCCATGTGGTTCGGCTACAAGGAAGGCAAGCGCGGCAATCAAGCAGGCCTGATCGTTGGGACGGGTGTTGCGCTACTCATCACGATCGCCGGACTGGTGGCCCAATGGATTCAGATCTCGACCTTCCCCTTTGGCTCGGGCAACGGCGCGTACGCATCCGCCGTACTCCTGCTGTGCGCGAGCAACATCTTCCACTTCGGAATGCTCACCTTCTTGTTAATAGGGGTCTTCAACCGAGCTCGCAAGGGATTGATCAATAAGGCCGTTCATTTCCAAGCCCAGTTGATGAGCTACTGGATGGTGTGGATCTGCATCGCCTTCCTGCTCGGTGCCCTATGTACGACGTTCCTGGTCGTTTCACCCAACACCGATCCAGCAGTCTTCGGAAGCTTCACGCAGCTCAAGTAATGGACACCCTGGTTCACGCTCCCGCGAGCCAACGAGTCAAACCCCGGCCTGCCCTGCTGGCCATAGGTATTCCGGTCCTTTTCCTGGTACTCAGCACGATCGGCGCTCTGACGGAGAGTCAGGTGCCGGGGCTGCCCGTCGTCCCCCTTGCAACCTTGTGGGCTTTGCCCCTGGACCTATGGATAAGGGACATCGCAACGCTCCTTACCGTGGGATTCATCTTGGTTGGGGGTGTGCTTTCTCCACGCCCGGATCGACGTTCCGGCTCGATAGCGTCCATCGCCGCGGTCGTGTGGCTTGCGGCCCTGGTTGCGCAGTCCGTGCTGACCGTTTCGGAAGTGCTCGCGCTGCCCCTTGCCACCTCGGTCGACCCGACGATCATCTGGTCTCTGCTGACCCAGACCACTCTCGGCCGAGTCATGCTCATTCAGTTCGTGTTGGTTGCGATCGTGGCGATCTTGTCCTGGGTGATTTTGGATCGGATTACCGGAAGTATCCTGCTGGGTCTCGCGCTGCTCGCTACCTTCCTCCCCGGCTTCAATGGACATTCCGGAATCGATGAAGGCCATTCGTCGGCAACTCTGAGCCTCGGACTGCATATGGTCGCCGCCTCCGTTTGGATCGGGGGCCTGGTAGCCACGGTCGCCTACGCCTATCGACGCGAACCGGGTTCGGAAAAGGTGATTCGTCGATTCAGCACGGTCGCGTTGATCAGCGTGATCGTGCTCGCAGAGAGCGGGTTAATCAACGCCGGCCTTCGGCTTGATGGATTTGCTTCACTGGTGACGAGTACCTACGGTGCTTTGATCCTGATAAAGGTCTCCGTGCTCATCGCACTTATCGGCTTCGGCTGGCGGCACCGTCAAAACCTTGCTGACCGATACCGCGACGAAGACGGAAAGACATCGATACTCGTTCGCCTGAGCGTCACCGAGGTCGCGTGGATGGGACTTGTTCTCGGACTCTCGGTGGCACTCTCGCGTACAGCACCACCCGGTTTCGCCGCCGCCGGAGACCGACTCAGCCTCCTCGGTCTCGTAGCGCTGGGCATCGCGATCCCGATGGCAATCGCCTGGGCGGCGCCAACCCGACCGGTGATGCCAAAGTGGCTGACCGCCTACCCCGAACCGGCGGCCGTCCTGCTGCTCGTGCTCATGGCGGGACTGGCGTCGCTGTCGCAATCTGACGTCCTCGGACCGCAGGTCCTGGGAATCGTCACTGTTGTGCTGCTTCCCCTCGGCGGACTCCTTCTGTGGTGGGCACTCGCGGATGCCCAGCCGTGGGGTGCGCTGGTCATCCTGGCGCTGGGCGTCCCAGCACTTGCCTGGTGGATCGAAAGCGGTGTTGTTGGTGGTCTCGGTTGGGCGACTGTCGTCACGGTGGCCAGTACCTGGGCTCTGCTCATTTCCTACGCAGTTCTCCGGAATCGAACGAAGGAGCCGGCGATCGACGAGCAACACGAGGGCTCTGCATGAGTGAAGAATCAGACGGCGTGGGCACGGGGGAGAGCAGTCGCCGGTGGAAGGACTTCTGGACCCTGCACGTTCCTCTGATCGTGGTGCTTGCGCTGTGCACCTACGCGACCATCAATCAGTACCAGCGCGCGATGGAGGGTGTGGATCGATCCTGGGTCTACATGATCGAGTGGCCGCTGATCGGGCTCTTCGCGATCTTCGTGTGGAATCGCTACCGCAAGCACGGAAGTTTCAGTAATTGGCTCGGCAAGTACTACCGCGATCGCGCGGCACGATTCGAAGCCGAGGAGGAGGCGAAGGAGCGTGCTGAGGTCGAGGCTCTAGAAGAAGACCCCGACGCCAAGGCCTGGCAGGCCTATGTAGACGAACTCCACCGAGAAGATCCCCCCGGCGGACCTCCCGGTGGAGCTCGCTAGCGGAAGACTCAACTGGTCTTGGGGGTTTAGGCGCCTTTGGGACGGTGTGGCTGGATCGCGTCCGCGGGGATGTGGCCGAAGCGACCGGCCTGGAAGTCCTCGAACGCCTGGATCACCTCGGACTTGGTGCTCATGACGAACGGTCCGTACTGGAACGTCGGCTGACGCAATGGAACGCCTCCGATGATGAACATCTCCAGGTTCGGAGAACGCGACTCCTGATTCTTCGAAGCGGTGATTCGCAGGGCGTCGCCATTGACGAGCACCGCCATCTGACCGGTCTGCACCGGACGCTCCTCCACGCCCACCGAACCGAAGCCGGCGAGGGTGTAGGCGAGTGCGTTGAAATCGGTGCGCCAGGGAATGTCGATCTGTGCGCCGGGGGCGAGCGTTAAGTGTGCGATGGCCAGGGGGGTGTGCGAAATGCCCGGACCCTTGTGGTCACCGATCTGGCCGGCGAGCACTCGAAGAACCGCGCCACCGTCGGCGCTGGTAACCATCGAGACGTCTTCACCTTGAAGGTCCTGGTACTGCGGATCGATGCGCTTCTTTTCCGTGGGCAGGTTGATCCACAACTGCAGACCGTGGAACAGGCCGCCGGATTCGACGAGGTGCTCCGGTGGAGTCTCGATGTGAAGGATGCCGTCGCCCG
>CAZVWA010000024.1:0-15470 GCA_964631085.1 uncultured Rubrivirga sp. | reverse complement strand
TCTTCTGGGGCGCTCTACTCGGGAACTAGCACGTGAACGCGGACCGGAATACGAAAGGGAAGTCGTCCATCGCGACGACATGGTGATCTGGTCGCCGTAGCGTGCGGAAGGAGGCCTATGGTCCTCCGAAGTGTGCCGCCGTCAACGGACGTCGGTTCGTATCGAATGTGGCACGTCACCTTGACCGTCTCCGGGGAATCCAAACCCATCGAGCACGTGCGCGAAGCACTCGAACGCCTAAGCCACGCCCACCCGTTTCTGCTCGAAGCGCGATACGGCAAAGACCGGGCTGAACTGCGGTACTGGGAAGAGGCGGAGGGCATGGAAGCCGCTGCTTCCATCGCCAGTGCCATGTGGGCTGACAATGAACGCTCGTCCCGGCTCCCGGGATGGGATGTGGTCGGACTCCAGGTCCTCGACCGTCAGACGTACCTCCAGCAGCAGCCGCTGCGATCGTTACCGCCCGAGGGGCGCATCGCGCCCTTTTGATCTCGCGTACCCTTCCCCCATGTTGGATGATCGCGAACTCGTGCATGACACGGCCCGTCGGGCGCGCTCCGCAGCGCAAGACCTACGGGTCCTCACGCGGGACCAAAAGGACGCCGCGCTCGTGGCGATGGCCGATGCGCTCGAGGAAAACTCGGCCGCGATCGTGGCCGAGAACGAACACGATCTTGTTCGGGCTCGTGAAAATGGCACATCCGATGCGCTCATCGATCGCCTGACGCTAACCCCGGAACGCATTTCGGCCATCGCCCAGGCTCTTCGAGATGTGGCCGCTCTGCCGGATCCCGTTGGCGAGGTCATCCGCGGATACACCCTGCCGAACGGATTGCAGGTTCGTCAGATACGAGTCCCCATCGGTGTCGTCGGCATGATCTATGAAGCGCGCCCCAACGTCACGGTGGACGCTGCGGGCCTTTGCCTGAAGAGCGGAAATGCCGCTCTGCTTCGCGGCTCTTCATCAGCGATGAACAGCAACAAGGCGCTCGCTGAAGCGATGCGTTCAGCGCTCAGCAAGCTCGGGCTCAACCCAGATGCCATCCAGCTGGTGCCGGGAGACTCGCATGAATCGGTCAAGCATCTGATGACCGCTCGAGGTCTGGTCGATGTCTTGATTCCGCGTGGAGGGGAATCGTTGATCCGAAGCGTCGTGGAGAACTCGACCGTTCCCGTCATCGAGACCGGGGTGGGCAATTGCCACGTGTACGTCGATGCGGCCGCCGATATCGACAAGGCGGTTGCCCTCGTCGTCAATAGCAAGGCGCAGCGCGTGAGCGTTTGCAATGCAGCAGAAACATTGCTGGTACATCGAGACATCGCGGATTCCTTCCTGCCACGGGCGCTCACCGCGCTCGCCGAGGCTGGGGTGACGCTGCATGCCGAAGAGCGGTTCGCGAAAGCAGCGAGCGGCGGCCCGTGTTCTGTCGTTGAAGCGACGGACGAGGATTGGGCAGCTGAGTATTACTCGCTCGATCTCGCCGCGGCCATCGTCGATGACATCGATGAGGCAATCGATCACATCCGTCGCTGGTCCTCGGGTCACACGGAGGCGATCATCAGCGATAGTCAGCCCGCCATCTCTCACTTCACGGCCCGGATCGACTCGGCCGCGATCATGGTGAACGCTTCGACGCGCTTCACCGACGGCGGCGAGTTCGGATTCGGCGCCGAGATCGGGATCTCGACCCAAAAACTGCACGCCCGAGGCCCGATGGGTTTACCGGAATTGACCTCGACGACATTCATCGTGACAGGCGATGGCCACACCCGTGGCTAGGGCGGCTAGGTAGGGTGGCGGTATGACCACACAGAATCTTGTCTTGATGGCCAGCGAAGCCGCTGGTGAGGCCAGCGTTCCAGCGTGGGTATTCGGTCTTTTCGGCTTCGGCGTCCTGGTTGGCCTGCTCATCGTCACCATGATGATCAAGGTCGATCGTTGACGAAAGCAAGAAACTGACTAATTTCCGCATCGGGGTGATGGGCGGCACCTTCGATCCGATCCATCACGGTCACCTGGTGGCTGCTTCCGAGGTTGCCCACCGCTTCGGGTTACAAAGAGTCATCTTCACGCCTACGGGAGTGCCGTGGCACAAGACGAGGACGACGACGGCCGGTGAAGACCGTTACCTCATGACTGTCATCGCAACGGCAGCCGATCCTCGATTCGAGGTCTCGCGGGTGGACATCGATCGCGAAGGCCCCACCTACACGGTCGACACATTGCGCGACCTCCAGCAAGGCTTTGCGAAGGCCCACGCCGATGATTCCGCCGAGTGGTTCTTCATCACGGGAGCGGACGCACTCGCTGACATCGTCGGGTGGCACGACCCGGACGGCATCATCGACCGGGCCCATCTGGTGGGTGTCACACGTCCTGGGCATCAACTCGCCGATCCGGGACTCCCGGACGGTGTTGTTACCTTGATCGAGATTCCGGCCCTTGCGATCTCTAGCAGTGACATACGGCAGCGGGTCGCTGAAGACAAGCCGATCGATTACCTGGTGCCCGAAGGCGTCGCACGGTGGATCCGCAAGCATCGACTTTATGTGGGAGCCAACGCATGAGCGCTGCCCCAGATTCGATCGCGGTCGCGATCGCGGCGGCCGAAGCGGCCTCGGACAAACTCGCCACCGACATCGTCGCGATCGACGTGAGCGAGCAATTGGTGATCACCGATGTTTTCGTCATCTGCTCAGCGGCCAACGATCGGCAGGTCAAGGCGATAGTCGATGAGGTCGAGAAGCGCTTGCACGGTCTGGGTGCCAAACCGATCCGACGCGAGGGTTTGAAAGGCGCCCACTGGGTGCTGTTGGACTTCGGAGATGTGGTCGTTCACGTCCAGCAGGCCGAGGATCGCCTTCACTATGCGATCGAGCGGTTGTGGAAGGACTGTCCGTTCATCGAGTTGCCGGATTCGGTCACCTCTGGTCAGTCGCGCGCATCGGAGTGACGATGGGGGAACGACGCATCGTCTTGTGGCGACACGGGCGCACAGCCTGGAATGCCGAACGGCGCTTCCAAGGCCAGTCCGACATCGAACTCGATGACGAGGGCCGTGCCCAGGCCGAGCGTGCCGCGGGGCTGCTGGTGCATCTGCAACCCGATCGCATCATCGCATCGGATTTGTCCCGGGCATTCGAAACCGCCCGGGCGTTGGGCTCGCTCACGGGAATCGACGTCACACCCGATGCTCGCCTGCGCGAGACCTTCGCGGGGGAGTGGGAAGGCCTACGACGACCAGAACTCCTGGACCGATACGGAGAAGAAGTGGCCAAGTGGGCGTCGGATTCTGATGCCCGGCCCGGTGGTGGCGAGACCCGCATCGAGGTGGCCGAACGGATGGTTGCTGCGATCGATCAGGCGATGTCGACACTTCGAGACGGTGGGACGCTCGTGGTCGCCACCCACGGTGGATCGGCACGTGCGGCGATAGGCGCCCTGCTGGAGTTGCCGCCCGCACAGTGGGCCTGCCTGGGTGTCCTCAGCAACTGCGCGTGGTCGATCCTTACCGAGAACTCGACGGGCTTCGGTCCTGCCTGGCGCTTGCAGGAGTACAACGCCGGTTCGCTTCCCACCCCGGCCCTCGCCGACGACCGCTAACCCTTTTTCCCACACTCCGGGAAATTCACCGCGTTTCTCCCGGATTCCGGGGGATGCGTGCTGTTTCCCCCAGATTTCACCGGATGCGCGTTGATTCCCCCGTGGTACGTCTCGGTCCCCGTCATCGGTGCACGTTCCCTCACGGTATGCTGACGCTTCGCATTCGCGGGGCTGTAGCGCAGCTGGTAGCGCACCTCCATGGCATGGAGGGGGTCAGGGGTTCGAGTCCCCTCAGCTCCACAATCTTCCGTTGGGGAGCGGCCATGGATGAGCACTCCACCTTCTCGCCCCGCCACGTTCTCATCGTTGGCGCTGGTCCAGGTATTGGAACTTCCTTCGCGCGCGTGGCCCTTGGTTTCGGTGCTCAGGTCACACTGAGCGCTCGGTCCGCCAGCAAACTCGAACAACTGACGTCCGAGTTGGCTGGGGAAGGCCCGGTCATCGACTCAGTGGTCGCCGACGCCGCAGATCCTGAGGCCCTCCGCGAATCCATCTCCAACTACGCGATGACATGCAACGTGCCTATTGATTGTGCCCTGTTCAATGTGTCCACGTGGGTGCCCGGTGGGCTCGATAGCGATCTTGATGGCATTACCGATGGCCTGAAAGCAGGAGTTGTCTCAGCTCTGGCGATGGCACAGGCCGTTATTCCTCGCATGCGCGAACTCTCGTCATCCCGGATCTTCTTCACCGGCGGTGGGACCGCTGATTCGCCCATGACGGCGAGTTTTGGGCTGGGCCTACAAAAGTCCGCCCTCCGCAATCTTGCAGTAGCACTCGACAAGGATCTTGCTGAGACGAGTATCCGTGTTCGCACGCTCACCATTCGAGGATCGATCGCCCCGGGCACGGACTTCGATCCTGACCTAATCGCGAAGGCTCTCTGGTCGTCCGCCGATGAGCGCGGTGTTGAAAAAGAATTCACCGGGGCCGGGAACTAAATCCCGACCCCGGTGAAGGGTTTCGATGGTTCGAAGTCTCAGATCTAGCTCTGATCCTTCATCCCGTTCTGATGGTTCGAAGTCTCAGATCTAGCTCTGATCCTTCATCACAATCACTGTCAGAGTCGTCACCTCGGCATCGCCTCCACCGGGTGGAGTCGCCGCAATGTTCACCTCTGCCGTTCCGGGCTTCCGAGCGGTGATCTTCCAGGTGGTGAGCCCCGGAGCCCCGACCAGTGACGTGTTGGGGGGCGTGTAAGAGCCCTTGCTCAGCTTGATGGCCCTCTTCTTGCCGGACTTCGATGCCGACCAGGAGTAACCGGTCGTGACGTTTGTCTCGAGGGTCAGTTCGATCGCCTCGCCAGGAATAAGTCGAACTTGAGCAGGCAGTTCCGTCACCATCAAGGTCACGTGGTCGTCTGCGTTGGCCGGCGCTGCGGCGGCGAAAGCGCCCAGGGCAAGACCGATCGTCGCGAGTAGGGCTGTAATGGTTTTCGCTAAATGTCTCATCTGTCTAGTGAACATCATTAACCCGCCAAAAGGAAGCGCAGTCCGCGGTTCAGGGGTGGGGTTCTGCTTCCACAGCCGGTGCTCGCCTAGTTGCCATGAAGGATCCCAGGATCACCAGCGGGAACCCGACAACGATTCCCCAGGTCAGGGCCTCATTGAGAACGACGACGCCAAGGAGCAGCGCCACGGCAGGTGCGATGAACGTAATCACCGTTGTTCGAGAGGGTCCGGCCTCGGCGATGAGGGCGAAGAAGACGATGAACGCGGCTGCGGTGCACAGAACGCCGAGGACAATCACCGACCACCATGCCTGCGTCGAGACGGGTGCTGCGGGACGCGAGATCCAAGCGAGAGGTGCATAGACGATGCTGTTGATGACCAGAGCCATTGTGATGACCGCCAAAGCCGGAGCGCGTGACAGTTTCATCGCCACGATGAGCGGGCCGAAGGAGTAGCCGATGATCGTGATGCCCAGGGCTGCGACGCTGAGCCAGTCATCACCGCGTATGTCTATGCCCACCAGCGTTACGACACCGATGACGCCAATCGCCAAGCCGAGTGCTCGCCCTTTCGTCACGCGGTCGTCGATGCCGATTCGCCAACCGATCACGGCTGAGAGGATCGGAACTGCGGCAATCAAGATCGCCGTGACAGAACTCGACAGTCGAATCTCCGCGTAGGACAGCGCCCCGAAAGGCAGCGCTATCTCAACGAAGGCGAACACGACGATCCATGACCAGTCGGTCACGTTGAGCCGCTTGATGTCGCCGCGGGCGATCACGATCGGGAGCAGGATCAGCGCTCCGAGGGCCACGCGAACCCAGACAACCATCGCCGGCGATAGATCCTCCACGGCGATCTTGATGAACAGATACGGGATGCCCCACAGCACAGCGAGGGCGATGAACAGCGCCCAGCCGCGTAACGTCACGAGGCGGAACTGTACGCCTGCGAGCAGCTCGACTCGGCGCCCGGACTGTGGGGGAAGTGGTCTGAATTCTGCGGATTCCGGGGGAAGCGAAGCGAATCCCCCGGAATCCGGGGGAAACGGGAGGATAGGGGTGTGGGTGCGCGTGGGGTAGGTCATTTGTTCGTGCTCGCGGATTCCTTAGCGTTCCACGGCCCCGAGCGCATCGAGATTCCAACAGACCCGCGCCTGTACCCGCAGGTCTGCGCCAATGGCCTCACGGCCGACGTCGATCTCGTCGCCCGCGAAGGCTGGACCGCGCGCGACGCCTGGTGGGCGCTGACCAAGGATCCGATGGCCTATGGCGTCTACCTGCCGCGCGCGGATTATGTAGTTATCGGCGTTGGCGGCATGGATCAACTGCCAGCATCCGTGCCGACCTGGGTGCGCGACTCCCTTCCTTACGTCCGGCCCGGAGGACTACGACGACGCCTGCGCCGCGCCTACCGATCGCTGACGCCGGGGGTCATCAAGGCCACCGACGGTCGCCTGCGCCAGTTGCCGCAGCACGCAACCGATCGCTACCTCACACGCATCGTGCAGGCCATCCGTACCGTCCGACCCGGTGTCCCGATCGCCCTGCTCGCGCCGACCCCCTACCGCTCGCCCTACTACCCGTCCGAGCGGCACCATGAGCGCGCGGTGACGGCTTCTCGGGTCTTGGCCGATGAGCTCGGTGTGGCGCTCGTTGATCCGTCGTCGGCCGTCCGCTCCGGCCTGACAGACGGCAGCGCGAATCCCGACGGCATGCACTGGTCGTGGTCGGCTCATCGAAGTGTTGGGGAGGACCTGGCGACGGCCTTGGCTGCGCAGGCACGCTGACGGCCCTCGGTAGTCTTGCCCGGCTATGACAACGAGCGAGGAGCCCACCGGCGGCGAAACCCGATACGACTTCGATGCCATCCAGGAACGGTGGCTGCCCGTCTGGGACGAACTCGCACCCTTCCGCTCGGGGCTTCCCGACGACGACCGCCCCAAGAAGTACGTGCTCGACATGTTCCCCTACCCCTCGGGGGACCTGCACATGGGTCACGCGGAGGCCTACGCCCTCGGCGACGTAATCGCGCGGTACTGGGTGCAACGCGGCTTCAACGTCATGCACCCGATCGGTTGGGATGCCTTCGGCTTGCCGGCGGAGAACGCCGCCATTCGGCGCGGTGAGGATCCGGTTCGCTGGACCTACGACAACATCGCGCAGCAGAAAGCTTCGATGCGTCGCTATGCGTGCAGTTTCGACTGGGACCGTGTGCTCAACACCTGCGATCCGGAGTACTACCACTGGAATCAGTGGTTCTTCCTGCAGATGTTCAAGCGCGGTTTGGCCTACCGCAAGGCCAGCAACGTCAACTGGTGCCCGGAGTGCCAGACGGTGCTGGCGAACGAACAGGTCGTTGCCGGCCAGTGCGAGCGGTGCGATACGAACGTCACCAAGAAGAAGCTCACTCAGTGGTACTTGAAGATCACCGACTACGCCGATCGGTTGCTCGACGACATGCAGCAGCTCGAGGGCAAGTGGCCGGAGAAGGTGCTGCTTATGCAGCGCAATTGGATCGGTCGGTCCACCGGCGCCGAGGTTGATTTCGAGATCGAAGGTCGTGACGAGCCGGTGACCGTCTATACGACCCGCCCGGACACCCTCTACGGGGCGACGTTCTTCGTCGTGGCGGCCGACTCCGATCTTGCGGCTGAACTGGCCGCGGGGACGCCGGCGGAAGCCGAATTCACCGAGTACCTCGAGAAGGTCAAGCAGACGTCGGAAATGGATCGCCTGGATTCCTCGCGCGCCAAGACCGGTGTGTTCCTGCAGCGCCACGCGATCAACCCCGTTAACGGTGAACGTATCCCGGTGTGGGCATCGGACTACGTCCTTGCCGACTACGGCACCGGCGCGATCATGGCCGTTCCGGCGCACGATCAGCGCGACCTTGACTTCGCGCGCACGTTCGATCTTCCGGTGCGCGTCGTCGTTGATGCCGGCGAAGACCCGGCTATTACCGGAGAAGCCACCGCCGACGACGGACTCCACGTCAACTCCGGTCCCCTCGACGGTTTGAATAAGGAAGACGCGATCGCTGCGATCATCGACGTCCTCGAAGAACGCGGAACCGGAAAGCAGGCGATCAACTACCGATTGCGCGATTGGTTGATCTCCCGTCAGCGTTATTGGGGCACACCGATCCCGATCATCCACTGCGCCGCCTGCGGCGAGGTACCGGTGCCCGATGATCAACTACCGGTGGTCTTACCTCCCGCGGAGGGACTCGACCTCAAGCCCAAGGGCACTTCACCCCTAGGTGGTGCGACCGAGTGGGCCAGTGTTGCCTGCCCGCAGTGCGGCGGTGACGCAACGCGGGACCCGGACACCATGGACACCTTCGTCGATTCATCCTGGTACTACCTGCGTTACGTCGACCCGAACAACCACAACGCGGCGTTCGATCCCGAGCAGGTACGCAAGTGGCTGCCGGTGGACCAGTACGTGGGCGGCGTGACCCATGCGATCTTGCATCTGCTCTACAGCAGGTTCTTCACCAAGGTGTTGAACGATCTCGGACTCGTGGACTTCAACGAGCCGTTCACCCGCTTGCTGAACCAGGGCATGGTCATCATGGAGGGCTCGGCGATGAGCAAGTCGCGGGGCAATCTGGTGCGGTTGTCGGACGAGCTCGGCCAGCACGGCGTGGATGCGATCCGACTGTCGATGGTGTTCGCGGGTCCGCCCGAGGACGACGTGGATTGGGCCGATGTCTCACCGTCGGGATCGGCGAAGTTCCTCGCACGCGCCTGGCGCTTGTCGGGAGATGTGACATCGCAACCGGGTGTAGACCCCTCGACCGGCGACGAAGGCGTACGCAAGGCAACCCATCGAGCCCTTCACGACGCCGCACAGGCGGTGGAAACCTTCCGGTTCAACGTTGCCGTCGCGCGCGTGATGGAACTGGTCAACGTCATCCGCAAGGCGATCGATTCCGGCTGCGGACCCGACGATCCCGCCGTCCGTGAGGGTGCCGAGGCCGTTGCGATCATGGTGTCGCTGGTCGCCCCGTATACGGCTGAAGACATGTGGGCACGCCTGGGCCACGGGCCGAGCGTTGCGCGCGCCGGTTGGCCAGAAGTCGATGAGTCGCTGCTTGTGGAAGATTCGGTGACCTGTGTCGTCCAGGTCGCGGGGAAGGTCAAGGATCGTCTCGAGGTCTCGCCGAGCATCGGCGAGGACGAACTGCGGGATTTAGCCTTGGCGTCCGATTCGGTGACGGCTGCGTTGGACGGTCGAGGTGTTCGCACGGTCATCGTGCGTCCACCCAAGTTGGTCAACGTCGTTCCGGAGTAACTTCCCCGCGCTATCCACAGCCGCGAATCGCATCTGGCGCTGTTGTGGGGGTGATTCGTAGCGTCGAGGCATGTGGTCTCCACGCTCCAAAACGCAGGTGCGCGATCGCCTGACGGGATTGTCCAACGCGCGGTCATCGTCACAGGCGCACCAACCCCACGCGAGCGCGACAGAAATTCAAGCCCCGCGCGCTGAGCGTCGAGGGCAGTCGCTGCGTGGCGATGTCGACGACCCGGGTAATTCCGATGTCGACGACCGGGGTAATCGCGGTGGCAACGACCCAGGGGAACGTCGATTCTTCTTCGCGTGGGATCCCCGGGCACGCAAGGCTGCACTGGCTCTCATCGCAGCTCTCGCACTCATCGTCGCGTGGTGGTGGTTCAGCGGCCAGCCGAAGGAACTGACCCCCGTCGACGTAGACGTCACCTCGGGTGTGGCTGTCACGACGGACAAAGATTCCGCGCCGGTGCGTGATGAGTCTCAGACGGTCATCGTGCACGTGGTGGGCAAAGTGGCGTCGCCGGGAGTCGTCGAACTACCGGCTGGTGCGCGGGTGCTCGATGCTGTGGAGGCCGCGGGCGGGGTCACGAAAAGCAAGGCATTGGAGTCGGTGAATCTCGCGCGCATCGTGGTCGACGGTGAGCAGATCGACGTTGGTGCCAGCGCAGAAGCGAACGGCGGCTCGTCACGAGTCTCGTTGAACTCCGCTAGTGCCGAGCAACTGCAGCAGCTACCCGGAGTTGGTCCGGTGATCGCCGAACGCATCGTGGCGTGGCGGACCAAGAACGGCCCCTTCAGATCCGTGGCCGAACTCGCGGAAGTATCGGGTATCGGCCCGGCGATGGTCGAACAAATCGAAGGTCAGGTCGGGATGTGATCGACCTGCGGCTTCTCGCTCCGGCTCTGGCCGCATGGGGTGGGTCGCTGACGACGTTGATCGCCTTGTCCACGATCGAGCCCGAAGGCGCTCGACACTCGGTGGCGGTTCGGGTCATTCAAGTGCTGATCGTGATCACGCCCGTGCTTGCGTGGCTGAGTCGGCGACGAGGCGCAGCCCTCGTGTCGGTTGCTGCGGGCGGACTCGCGGTGGTTGCGAGTGCGGCACAGATAGCAGCGTGGACGGCGCCCGCCGTTGTGGAGTCGATGCAAAACTCGCAAAACTCGAGAAACCCGGTGGTGCTGGTGGGAACCGTCGCGGGTCCAGCGCGCGAAGCGTTGGGGGGCGCGTACGTTCCGATCGCGACGGATCGAATCATCGAGCAAAACTCGGAAAAGCCAGCGACGGCTGTGAGTATCCCGGTGACCGCATCGGTGCCGCGCTTTTCCCAAGTGCCACCGGCGGGCACTTCGGTGCAGGTGACCGGTCGATTGCGTCCGGCCGGAGGGTCGGTGACCACTGCCGCCTATCTCGATGCTGACTCGGAACTCATCGTCGTCGGGGAAGCATCACCCGTTGATCGAGCAGCCCACAGGGTTCGCGAATCGCTCACGCTCTCGTTGCCGGCATCCCCACCGGGAGGGTCCGCGCTGGTTGCCGGCCTGGCTATCGGCGATGAGCGGCAGATGTCGCCGGAATTGATCGAGCAGATGCGGATGAGCGGGCTGTCACACCTCACGGCGGTATCTGGCGGCAATGTGGCCATCGTCGTCGGCGCGATAGCAGGCGTTGCCTGGTTGCTGCGGCTGCCGATGATCGCGCGCATCGTGGTCTCGCTTGTTGCACTCGGCTTCTACGTCGTCGTCGTGCATCCCCAGCCCAGCGTGCTGCGCGCCGGTGTGATGGGTGCGGTGGTCGTGCTGTCCCTGCTCGTCGGTGGCAGGCGACCGGGACCGAGCATCCTGGCGACGGCGGTGTTGATCCTCGTGGTGATCTCTCCCTCGCTGTCGGTGAGTTGGGGGTTCGCCCTGTCGGTAGCCGCGACCGCGGGCATCGTGCTCATCGCCCCGCTGCTCAAGAGTCGAATCGAGGACACCGCGTGGGGTGAGCGGATCCCCACCGCCGTCACGTTGGCCACCACCATCACGTTGGCTGCACAGCTTGCGACCGCCCCGGTGCTGTTGGCGATGGGTGCCTACGTCGGAATCGCTGCCATCCCCGCGAATGTGCTCGCGATGCCCGTCGTTCCGCTCATCACCATCGCCGGGCTCGCCGCGGCGATGGTCGGGGTGCTCCCGTTCGGCCAGATCCCGGCCCAACTGCTGGCGTGGGTGGGCGCGTGGGCGGGGGAGTGGATCGCCCAGGTGGCGCAGGTGGCCTCCGGTGTCGATGTCCTGCGTATCCGGGGTTCGCCTATGGGCGCGATCGTTTTCCTAGGCGTCGTTGCGTGTGGTCTGGCGCTGTGGCGTCTGACCGCTCGGCCGCGTTTTCGCCCTCTGCGCATGTACGCCATGTCCATGGTCGCGGCGACCATCATCGGTGCGCTCGTGTGGTGGCTCGCACCTCCCGGTCAACGCTCGTGGCCTCCCAGCGGCTGGGTGATGACGCAATGCGATGTGGGTCAAGGTGACGGCCTGGTGATCGCACCCGATGGCGAGGTGGGTGCGGTGGTGGTCGATACCGGGGTCTCGGCCCGGGTGATGGACGAATGCCTGACCGATCTCGGAATCGACCACATCTCCGCCCTCGTCCTGACTCATTTTCATGCCGACCATGTCAGCGGTCTCGCGGGTGTGATCGATGGTCGTCGCGTGGATGCGGTCTTTGCGACCGTCCTCGAGGAGCCGCATGAGCAGTTCGAGGGTGTGGCCTATGAACTCACCCGCCGAGGTCTCACCCTGGATCGGCTCACGGCCGGAGCAACGGTGCGAATCGGATCGGGGGAATACCGGGTGCTCTGGCCCCGCCGGATCATCACATCGGGTCGAGTCTCCGAAGGCTCTGTTGCCAACAACGCGAGTGTGGTGCTCGACGCCCGAGTGCATGGTGTTCGCCTGCTGCTGACGGGGGATATCGAGCCCCCGGCGCAAGCAGCTCTCCTCGGTGGTCCGGGGGATTTCGACATCGTCAAGGTCCCCCACCACGGTTCGAGGCACCAGCACCCGGATTTTGCGGGGTGGGCCCAGGCGGAGATCGCACTGGTGAGCGTTGGGAAGGACAACGGCTTCGGTCACCCGGCTCCGAGCACCGTCCAGGCCTGGACCGAGTCCGGGGCTCGGGTTCTTCGCACGGACCTCGCTGGCGACATCGCGATAGTGAAGAACGACGACGACGCCATCGCCTTCAGCACCCGGCGTGACATGCTGGGACCACGATGAGCAGCCCAGATCGCATCACCCTCGTCCGCGGTGGCGAGCAGGCCTTGGTCGATCGCGCCGTCAGTGCGACCGTCGCCTCGATCCGCCGCGCGTCACCGGAGGTGGATCGCGTTGGGATAGATGCCAGCACGGAGGACGCGGCTCAGGAATTTCGGTATGCCTGCGCACCGACGCTCTTCGGTGGAGATGTGATCGTGGTGGTGACCGGCCTGCAATCGGCGGAGGAGTCCTTCGCCGGTGCGCTGGCGGACATCTTGGAAGAACAACCCGAGAACGTGTGGCTGATCGTCCACCACGACGCGACCGCGGGCGGGAAGAAACTTCTCGAAGCGTTGCGGGGGGCGGGTGCGAATGAGATCGAGTGCCTGGCGGTGAAGAAGGGAAAGCGCGCGATCGAGGTTGTCTCCAAGGAGTTCGCCCGCAACAAGCGTCGCGCCACGTCGGAAGCTGTGAACGTTCTGTACGAGTCGGTCGGACACGATCTACCGATGCTCTTCGCCGCGGTGAGCCAGTTGGTGGCCGATGTCGAGGACGATCCCATCACCGAAGACCACGTGCACGCGTATTTCGCCGGGGTTGCGGACGTCGCTGGATGGCAGATCGCCGATCACGTGTGGCACCGCAGGCCCGCCCAGGCCCTGGAGTCCGTTCGGCACGCCGCCGCGACGGGGAACGATTCCGGCGTGGGTGTGATGAGTGTGCTCGCGATGGCGTCGGCGCTGCGGGACATCATTCGAGTCGGGGGCATGGGTCCGGGTGCGCAGGAGGCCGACGTTGCCCGAGAACTCGGGATACCGCCGTGGAAGGTTTCGCTGGTGCGGCAGCAGTGGTCGCGATGGAGCGGTGACCAACGCCGGCTCGCGGCATCACTCGTGGAACTGGCCGATGCCGAGGCGTTGATGAAGGGCGGGTTGGAACCCGGGCAAGCACTGGACGTCGAACAAAAACTGTTCGAACTGGAAAGACTGGTGGTGTCGTCGAGCGGTCGCTAGAGCGAGCCGCTAGTTGACCGGCGGGTTGGCTAGAGAGCCGCGGCGCGCTTGCTGATCGCCGACTTGCGGTTGGCTGCCTGGTTGGCGTGGATGACACCCTTGCTGGCGGCCTTGTCGAGAGCGCGGTTGGCCTCGCGGGCGAGCGCGGTCGCGGCAGCGGCGTCGCCGGCGTCGGCGGCCTCGCGGAACTTGCGAACGGCGGTCTTCAGGGAGGACTTGACGTCCTTGTTGCGCAGGCGCGCCTTCTCGTTGGTGCGGATGCGCTTCTTCTGCGACTGGATGTTCGCCACGGACGTTCCTCTAACTCTCGTAAATCTCGATGTGCTACCGAATCGGGTGGTGCGCCACAGGTTTCTGCGCCCGCTAAGAGTACCCGTACCCTGGGACCACCCCCCGAGTGGCCCCAACCGGCCCTCCTGACCAGCACCACCGACCAGCACTACTGACGCGACCACCCACCCGAGAGGAAGCCCGTGAGCCAACAACCCGCCGCCGGAGCACCGGCCCGCGGTGACTCGGCCCCGGGAAGCACCAATCCGGGCGTCATCCGGAACTTCTGCATCATCGCCCACATCGACCACGGCAAGTCCACCCTGGCCGATCGCATGCTGCAGATAACCGGTGTGGTGGATGACCGCTCCATGCGCGCTCAGTACCTCGACCGGATGGACATCGAGCGTGAGCGCGGCATCACCATCAAGTCGCAGGCCGTGCGCCTGCCGTACACCGCAGGTGATGGTCGGGAGTACGTACTCAACCTGATTGACACCCCCGGTCACGTCGACTTCACCTATGAAGTCTCGCGCTCGCTCGCCGCCTGCGAGGGTGCGGTGTTGCTCGTCGATGCCGCTCAAGGCATCGAAGCCCAGACCCTGGCGAACCTCTACCTGGCTCTGGAGAACGATCTCCAGATCATCCCGGTGCTGAACAAGATCGACCTTCCCGCAGCCCAGCCCGAGAAATACGCGGCCGAGCTCGCCCACATCATCGGGTGTCGTCCAGAAGACGTCTTGAAGGTGTCGGCGAAGACGGGCGAGGGCGTTGGTGAGCTCCTGCAGACGATCGTGGACCTGATCCCGGCTCCGTTGGGTGATGCCGATGCACCGGCGCGGGCGATGATTTTCGACTCCGTCTACGACACCTACCGCGGTGTGGTCACCTACGTCCGCGTGGTGGACGGTCGCATCGGAACCCGCGATCGGATTTCGATGATGTCGACGGGCGCCATCCACGAGCTCTTGGAGGTGGGGGTGATCTCTCCCGAACCCTCGCCCGCGAACGGGCTGGGGGTAGGTGAGGTCGGCTACTTGATCACCGGCGTGAAGGACGTTCGGCAATCGCGCGTCGGCGACACCATCACCACCGCCAACAAGGGGGCAACCGAACCGCTCGGCGGTTACCGAGATCCCAAGCCGATGGTGTTCTCGGGCCTGTATCCCATCGACGGCTCGGACTACCCGATCTTGCGCGACGCCCTTGATCGTTTGAAGCTCAATGATGCGGCTCTGCAGTACGAACCAGAAACATCGGTGGCCCTCGGATTCGGATTCCGCTGCGGATTCCTCGGGCTCTTGCACCTAGAGATCGTCCGCGAGCGGCTTGAGCGCGAGTTCGATCTCGATCTCATTTCGACTGCTCCGAACGTTATCTACACAGTCCAGATGGAAGACGGTAAAGAGTCCGTTGTGACCAATCCCAGCGAATTCCCCGAAGGCAAGGTGGCCGCAGTGACCGAGCCGGTCGTCAAGGCGACCGTCATCTTGCCCAGCGAGTTCGTCGGTACCGTCATGGAGTTGTGCCAGGCTCGCCGCGGAACCCTGCTGGGCATGGACTACCTCTCCGAGGACCGCGTGGAGATGCGTTACACGCT
>CAZVWA010000023.1:12120-15766 GCA_964631085.1 uncultured Rubrivirga sp. | reverse complement strand
CCGACGGACTACCCGGAGTGCACGGGATCGGTGACAAGACTGCGGTCCGACTCATTCAGCAGTTCGGGAATCTCGTCGGCGTTCAACAGGCCTGTAGAAGCGAACCGCCCATCAAACCCCTTACCCCGCGACTCGCCAGATTGATCAACGACCACGCCGACTACCTACAAGCAGCCAAGACGGTTAGTGCCATTCGTACGGACGTACCGATCCCTGACCTAAAACAGACGGTGACCATGTCGATTCCGCAATCGCCCGTTGATGTGCAGGCATGGGAGATGCTAGTTGACGAGTGGGGAGTTAGGCGGTTCGCTCAAGGAGCCGTCGGCTGATAGGCGACTACCCCACGATCGAGAGATGCGGCTGCGCGCTCGGCGGTTTCCTTCATCACAGGATCATCGGTGGCCTGCACCATCTGACCGAGGACATCAATCACCTGGCGCGTCCAGCGCACAAAATCCCCCGCACTGACGTCGTTGCTCGTGAGCACCGTGAGAAGAGAAGCCCCACGCGACCATCGGTACACCGCCCACACGAGGCCGGCGTCGGGCTCGGGCCCTGGAGTCAGCTTGTGTGAGCGTTCAACGTCGCTCAGACGGGCCCACGTTCGATAGAGGTGCTCAACAGCTGCTTCGACACCTCCACCAGGAACTGCTGGCCGAATCTCACCTTCAGAACGACGGGATTCGTACACCACGGCCGCGACGACCGACGCGAGTTCGTGTGGCGCAAGCTCCGACCAGACGCCGGCTCGCAAGCATTCGGAGACAAGGAGGTCGGACTCGGAGTACAGCCACCCGAGCATTTTTCCGTCCCGAGTCACCTTCAGGTCATCGCCTGCGCCTTCGAGGTAGTTCAATTCCACCAACGTCTCGCACACCCGGTCGAACTGGCGGGCGATGCTGTGGGTTCGCGATGCAATTCGGCGTTCGAGTTCTTGAAGTTGTCGATCGGCGCGGAAGTAGCGCTCAGACCACCGAGCATGTGCCTCACGCTCCTCGCAACCGTGACACGGGTGAGCTCGCAATCGCGATCGAAGTTCGGAGATCTCGTCGGTGGAATCTGAACGTGCGGGGGCGGCATCTACTTGAGGGGACTCCTCCGCCACTTGGACGGCCCGACGGGCCAAGTCGCGGCGCATCGCAGCGTCTTTGGCAGTGAAGTGACGCGGGATCTTGACCCGTCCAAGCGTTGGGATGGAGTGCGGAACCTCGATCGTCGAGATCCGTCGAACCTGCCGCTCGTGGGTCAGCACCTGCGGGCGGGGATCGTGCGGACGCTCGGCCGCGGAGATGACTACCGCAGGACCGGCTCGCTTTCCGCGAGGAATCGAGATGACGTCTCCGGGCCTCAACGCGGCAAGGGATTGTTCGGCACTGGATTTTCGCGCGGCGCTTGCCGATCGACCCGCACTCTTCTCACTCTGCGACAGCTCTTCGCGCAATCGGGCGTATTCGGAAAAATCCCCTAGGTGGCAGGTCATGGAGTCCAGATAGCCCTGCTGCGCTTCCTTCAACTTGCGCGTTTCGGCACTCAGGCCAACAACGGATTGGTCGGCTTGGAACTGCGCGAAGCTTGTTTCCAGAACCTCACGGGCACGCGCTCGGCCCATCTGTCCGACCAGATTGATCGCCATGTTGTAGGACGCCTTGAACGATGAACGCAACGGATAGGTGCGGGTCGACGCGAGTCCCGCGAGAACCTCCGGATCGAGTTGATCGCTCCAGAGCACGACCGCGTGCCCCTCGACATCAATTCCCCGCCGCCCCGCCCGTCCGGTCAACTGGGTGTACTCCCCCGCGCTGAGATCGACGTGAGCCTCACCGTTCCACTTCACCAAGCGCTCGAGCACCACACTGCGCGCCGGCATGTTGATACCGAGCGCCAATGTCTCCGTGGCAAATACGACCTTGATCAGGCCCCTTTGGAACAGATCTTCGACGATCTCCTTGAAGGCCGGGAGCATACCCGCGTGATGGGCCGCGAGACCTCGCTCGAGCGCGTCGGCCCAATCCACGTAGCCGAGCGCTGCGAGGTCGTCGTCCGAAATCCCCATGGTCCCCTCGGCGACGATCGAGCGGATGGTTTCGCGTTCAGCTCCGGAGGTAAGCCGAATTCCCGCACGCAGGCACTGTTCGACCGCGTCGTCGCATCCGGCACGGCTGAAGAGGAAGTAGATGCACGGGAGCAGCGCATCGGCGGAAAGCTCCTCGACGACGTCGCTGCGCCAGGGGGTCAGGTTGTCTCGTCGGGGTCGCCTGCTTCGGGATCGAGCACGATTACGGGACCCGGAATAGCGAGCGCCACTCGAGCGCGAGCGTCGGGCGAGTGCGATGAGCTCGGGATTGACCTCGTGCTCGTCAGTGAAGAGGTCGTAGAGGTGGTGGCCCGCCATGACGTGCTGCCACAGTGGTACGGGACGGTGCTCTTCGACAACGATCTCGGTAGAGCCCCGCACCGCAGAGAGCCAGGCTCCGAATTCCTCGGCATTGGAAACTGTCGCGCTCAAGGCCACGACCGTGACGGTCTGCGGCAGGTGAATGATGACCTCTTCCCATACGGCTCCGCGGAAGCGATCAGCGAGGTAGTGCACTTCGTCCATGACGACGAAACTCAGGTTCGAGATCGTCGAGGAGCCGGCGTAAAGCATGTTACGAAGCACCTCGGTGGTCATCACAACCACCGGCGCTTCACCGTTGATGGAGTTGTCACCCGTCAGTAGGCCGACAGAATCGCTGCCATATTTCTCGACGAGTTCACCGTATTTTTGGTTGGACAGGGCCTTGATGGGCGTCGTATAGAAGCACTTCCCCCCATGCTCGAGCGCAAGGTGGATGGCAAACTCCCCAACCACGGTCTTGCCTGCTCCCGTGGGAGCGGCAACGAGCACTCCCGATCCGCGCTCGAGGGCCCGACAAGCGGCCAGCTGAAACTCATCCAGGCCGAAGTCGTACCCGCGGGCGAAGATCTCCACTTCCGGTTGGCGGGCCCGTTGCCTGGCTGCGGCGTACCGATCAGCCGGAGATGTGCCGCTCACACCTCCAGCCTAGGTCCGGAACGTGTCCAAGACCTCCAAGGCGCCCGGGCGGACGGACACCACGGCAGGTAGCGCCCCGATCCGCTCGCCATCGGCGTACACAATCGATTCGGGTGCATCGATTCGAAGTCTCTTGGCCGTCCACGCGACCACAGAGGGGTGATCGATGTGGCGGCCGGAATACACCCGCGGAAGCACCGACACGAATGTGCGACGTGGCGTATCGGTTACCAAAGTGACGTCCAGGCTGCCATCGGCCATGTCCGCGCTCGGACACACGAGCATGCCCGAGCCGTACGCTGGTCCGTTGCCAATCGCCAGGACCATCCCCGCCATGCTCCGATCGCTTCCGTCGCTATCGATCGCGTACCAGCGGGGTCGGACGGCGGGCAATTCCCGTGCCACTCCCAGCAGATAGCGGGCCTTGCCTACCCGCGCTGGCATCGCATTGGCGCGTTCATTCACATCGGAATCGAATCCGCAGGAAGCCACGCCCAGGAAGAACGAAGTGGTGTCGACATCGTCGCAATCGATAGTGCCGACGTCCACTGCTCGAAAGTCGTCCGCAATCACTGCGTCGACGAAGGTTTCGACCGAGGGCATGCCGCG
>CAZVWA010000023.1:0-12020 GCA_964631085.1 uncultured Rubrivirga sp. | reverse complement strand
CCGGTCCCCACCGGCCAGATGGCCAGGCGGGGTACCGACGTTTGGGCCTGGAGAACGCCGTTCAGGCAGTCGTGCACGGTGCCATCGCCGCCACACGCCACCACGAGTCCGAGGGCGGATGCTTCACGAGCGGTTCGGATCGTGTCGTCGCGGCCGGAGGAGACATGTACGTGCGTCGGGAGACCGGAGTCTGCGCATGCACGCGCCAGACGGCTTGCCTCTCCGAGCGCCCGCCCCCCACCTGCCGTGGGGTTGACGATGATTCGGATCACGAATCCTCGTTCAGTGGGGAAGCTTGGTCGTCATCCCAATCGTCGTAATCAGGTTCGATGAGCCCCTTCTTCGCTCGGCGTCGGTCGTTGAGAAGAGCGATTCCCACCGCGATGACAACCAGCAACAAGATCGGACCTGCAAGGAGTATCAGGTTTATGGGATCACCGGTCGGAGTCGCGACAGCGGCGAAGATGAAAACGATGAAGATGATCCAGCGCCACCAGGACACCAGACGCTTGCCGGACAAGATGCCTGCGAAATTCAAGGTCACGATAAGCAGCGGAGTCAGGAAGCCAACCCCGAAGACGATGACGGTTCGGATGAAGAACGAAAGATAGCGATCAACGGAGACGATGTTCTCGACGTTGTCCGGAGTGAAGCCCAACAGGATCTCCAGACCGATGGGCAGGACCAGATACGCAAGCACCGTTCCCGCAAGGAAGAGCGGGAACGCGACGGCAACGAACGCCACCCCCCATCGTTTTTCATGCTTGTGAAGCCCCGGAGTCACGAAACGCCACAGTTGGTACAGCCACACGGGCGATGCGAGAACCACTCCGGAGATCGCGGCGATCTGCAGCTGCAGCACGAACGGATCGGTGACACCGGTTAAGGCCAATGTCACATCTCGGCCCTCGGCTTGGGCCTGGGCGACGGCTCCCTCGAATGGTTGGCTGAGCAGATCGAAGATGCTCGGGTAGGCGATCCAACCGACGATCATTCCCAGCACGATGGCGACGCCCGACTTCACGAGTCGGGAGCGCAGTTCGCGAAGGTGTTCGGTCAGCGGCATCGCCGCCTGGTGATTGCTCCCCTGTTCTTGAACGGCCACGTAAGAGCTATTAGCCGTCAGTGCGTTCCGCAGACCGATCGACGGGCTCTGGTGCGGAATTTTGCTGGGATGATTCGATCGCGCTGGGCTGGTTCGGCGATTGAGTACTGGACGAGCCGTTTGCGTCGTTTACGTCGTCACCCTCGCCGGTCTCTTCACCCTCCACCAGGCCCTTGGTCTCGGCCTTGAAGATGCGAAGCGACCGTCCGAGCCCTCGTGCGGCGTCTGGAAGGCGCTTGGCTCCAAAGAGCAGCAGTACCAGGGCAACGATGATCAGCAGCTCCTGCCAACGCAGGTTGGGCATCGCGCACGCTCCTTCACTCGGGTTCAGGCTCCCGCGGCTGATGGGATCCTCTCCAGGGGAGTCTAACCCTCTCCTCGCCGAAGTCGGGCGGCTTCTGCCACCGACTGGCGTAGTTCGGCCGGCTCCAGCACCGTGACCCCGCCACCGAGGCCTAGGACCCACCGCACGAGCCACTGTGGTGAGGCGTAGCCAATTTCGGCCTCTACGGTCGCATCGGAGGTTGAGGGGTTCGTCGAAACAACCGAGACCGGTTCGGTATCGAGCACCCACAGGGCGTCCGGATGAATCCGTACTAGCGCGGTAGCCATGTTCTCCGGTTCTGGACGCAGCGGAGTATCGACGGTGATGTCCGGTCGAGGCTGGGCTGAGTCGCTCTCCACCACGCGGGCCCGGTGAATCCGGTCCGTCCGGAACGTCCTGACGGCGGCGGCAACGGAGCACCAGGCCTGCAGATACACGCGGCCGTCGACGGTGAAACTCGTGCGCGGCTGAATTGTGCGGGTCTCGACCCGATCGTCATCACCCGCGGCATAGTCAATCTCGACGGAGGCGCCGGTATCGATTGCTTCGGTGATCATGGCGACTATGTCGGGGCGTTCGCTTATTTCGATATCAACCGGCATCGGTACCTCTGCCGCACTTTCGAGTTTGACCATCGCCGAGATGAGAGCTTGCTGATCGTGGTCGCCGGGTACCTGTGCCAAGACGCGTAATCCGAGGTGCAAGGCGGTTACTTCCTCGGGCGTGAGGTGCATCGGTTGTTCCAGTGCCACCGGATTGAGGACGTGGATGCGGTCGTCGTCCCAGAACTGGATATCGATCAGTTGGTCCGGTCCGTATCCGGGGATGCCGCAGACGATGATTTGCCACAGGTCCGTGGAGAGTTGCTCTACGGAAACTCCAAAATGTCGGGCGGCCTCGCCAATGGTGATGCCGTCATTTGCCTGAAGCCACGGCACGAGCGCCAGGAGTCGTGTGAGCCGTTCGGTGGCGGATTCACTCATCGATGTTCGGCTTCGATTCGGGTGAGGCCGTCGTGAAAGGCCTCGACGATTTCCGGTGGATGGACCGGCTGGACGTCTCGGTCCGCGCGCCAAAGCATGGACAGGACGCGGTGTGGTGAATCGACGATCTCGTACGTCCCGTCATCGCGGGCTGCGAACGTGCGATGGCGACGTATCTCGGCTCCCCGACGTTCGGGAACACGGACGCGAACCCTTACGTGATCGTCTGGATCCTCGACCTGGGAATCGGACGTAGCCTCAGCGCGGGTCGAACTGGGGGTTGCCGTGACGGTAACGCTGCCGTGGATTCGTGAGACGCGAAACAGGCGTGCACCTTCGCGTTCGTGATCCCAGCCATTGAGATACCAATGCCCGTCCTGGGAGTTCAGCGACCACGGGTCCACGGTCCGAGTCGTCTTTTCCGCAGATCCCGGCTTGCGATAGTCGAACCGGATCACGCGCCGATCTCTAACGGCGCGCATCAAGGGCAACAGCGCGGCCTCGCGTGCGCTCACGTGAGCGAACGTCTTCGCGTCCACCACGGGTTCACCCGCTGGAGATCCGACGATCGACTCGATCTTGCGAACAGCGGTGGTTGCCGTCGCATCGAGCACGGCGTCGTCCCATACGAGCGCCGCAAGATTCAACATGACGAGTTCTGAGCTGTCAAAGGCGATATCTGTTGACGCGTACTGGGCCGAATCGATCACGTACCCCTGGACTTCGCCATGGGCGTCGAGCACTGTTTCGATGGGTATGCCCATGGATCGCAATTCATCTTTGTCGCGTTCGAACATGCGCTCGAAGGCGGCGGTCGATGCCTCCGGGTCGTACCCGGCAACGGAGGTTTGAATTGAACGGCGGGACAGTGGTGACCTGGTGGCAAGGAGCGCGATGACCAGATTCAGTAAACGCTCGGTGCGCGTCACGGTGGAACTAGCGGACATCCAGCAGATCGATCACGAACACGAGGGTCGCCCCCGCGAGTCGATGGCCCGAGCCTGCGGGTCCGTAGGCGAGCTCAGGTGGGATGACGAGTTGCCGACGCCCACCGACCTTCATGCCGGGGATGCCTTCTTGCCATCCCGCGATCAGGCCGGAGAGGGGGAAGACGATGGACTCACCCCGATCCCAGGACGCATCGAACTGTTCACCGCTTTCGAAATCGACACCGACGTAGTGGACTTCCACCGTGTCTCCGGCCGAGGCGGTCGCTCCGCTACCTTCGACCAGATCGGTGATGACGAGTTCCTCCGGCGGCGGTCCCTCGATGAAGTCGATCTCCGGCTTCTCGCTCATGCTTTCTCCCATTCCTGCCTCCGCATCGCGGTGCGCGGTTCCGAATTCCAGGTTTTAAGTTTCCAGGCTTCGCGTGTCAGGCTCCCACACCCAGCAACTCCACCACGAAAACCAGGGTCTCCCCGGGTTCGATTCCTGGCGGTGGGGTCTGGCCGTAGGCGAGCTCGCTGGGGATAACCAGAACCCGGCGTTCGCCTACCTGCATTCCCGGAATGCCGTCCACCCACCCCTGGATCAGCTGACCCTGGGACAAGGGAAAGGTCGCAGGTGCCCCGCGGGCCCAGGAAGAATCGAACAGCGCGCCATTGGACAACCCCACTCCGCAGTACTGCACGGTGATGATGTCGTCTACAGCAGCCACATCTCCCGAACCTGCGCGAACCTCACTGGTGACGAGCTCCCCTGCCGGCGCCGCACCCTCTCGCACGTAGACGAACGGGGACTCGTCGTCGAGCACCGAGATGTCCGGGGTCACCGACGTGCCGGAGGCGGAGTCGGTTTGCGTGGGTTCACCCGCCTCTGCGCAATCGGTCAACCAGAACGATCCTCCCGAGGCGACCTGGGTCGCGCCCGATTCACCTGCTGTGTCCGATGAGCAGGCGGTAACACTCAGGCCAAGGAGCAAGGCGGCGCTGCCGACGATGATCTTCTTCACTCCGTCAGGCTACGCCACAGTCGGCTACATGCTGGCCAGGAGCCGATCGACTCGCTCGTCGACGTTGACGAAGGGGTCTTTGCACAGGACGGTTCGTTGCGCCTGATCATTCAACTTGAGGTGGACCCAGTCGACGGTGAAGTCACGTCGCCGCTCTTGGGCTCGCTTAACGAAATCCCCGCGCAGTTTTGCCCGAGTTGTCTGGGGCGGCACTTCCTTGGCCTCGAAGACCTCAGGGTCGTGCGTAATGCGCGCTGCGAGCCCCTTGCGCTCAAGGAGATAGAAAAGGCCGCGCGAGCGATTGATGTCGTGGTAGGCCAGATCGAGTTGAGCGATACGGACATCGGAGAGATCGAGACCATGTTTGTCCATGTATCGCTCAAGCAAGCGCTGCTTGATCACCCAGTCGATCTCGGTTTCGATACCGGCAAAGTCCTGGGCTTCGATGGCCTTCAAGGACCGCTCCCAAAGGTCCAGCACCCGATCGATCATTGGATCCGAGCGCAAACCACGTCTGTCCACGTACTGGGCGACCTTTTCGAGGTATTCGTTTTGCATCTGCAGGGCTGTTACCTCGCGGCCATTGCTCAAGGTCACGGTCCTGGTGCCGGTGGTGTCGTGGCTGATCTCGCGGATCGCCCGGATGGGGTTCTCGAACGACATGTCTCGCATGACGGCGCCGGACTCCAGCATGCGAAGGACGAGATCCGCGGCACCGACTTTGAGCATCGCGGTGGTCTCACTCATGTTGCTGTCCCCGACGATCACGTGAAGTCGTCTGTATAAATCCGCGTCGGCATGGGGTTCGTCACGGGTGTTGATGATCGGGCGGGAGCGGGTGGTGGCGCTCGAGACACCTTCCCAGATGTGATCGGCTCGCTGACTGACGCAGTAGATGGCGCCGCGCGGAGTCTGAAGGACTTTGCCGGCTCCGGTGACGATCTGCCGGGATATGAGGAAGGGAATAAAGCCCTCGGCTAACGCGAGGAAGTCGGTTGAGCGATCGACCAGGTAGTTCTCGTGACAGCCGTAGGAGTTACCCGCCGAATCGGTGTTGTTCTTGAACAGATAGATGTCCCCGGCGATTCCCTCCTCGCGCAGCCGTTGTTCGGCATCCACGCACAGCCCCTCGAGAATCCGTTCGCCGGCTCGGTCGTGGGTGATCAGTTGCTGGACGCTGTCACACTCAGCCGTCGCGTATTCGGGATGACTTCCCACATCGAGGTAGAGCCGAGAGCCGTTGCGCAGGAAAACATTGCTGCTGCGGCCCCAGGCGACGACTCGACGAAAGAGGTAACGGGCTACTTCGTCCGGGCTGAGTCGCCGCTGGCCACGAAAGGTGCAGGTGACCCCGTATTCGGTCTCGATTCCGAAGATGCGGCGGTCCATGCCCCCACTGTAGGAGTTGGGCGCGAACTGCGCTGATCGCTACGTGCTGGTCAGGATGGTGGAGAGTTCGGAGCCCTCGATGCGCCGGAAGGTCCTGCGCGGACGCGTGCGGTCCAGCACCGCGACTTCGAGGTCGTCGGCCGTGAGGTCGCGCGGATCCTCCGTCCCATGTGCTCCGAGGGCGTGAACCGCCTGGCGCAGGGAGGTGCCCAGCGCCTGAGCCGGTGCCCAGGCCGCGGACATCGCGCCGGCGATTGCCTCGGCGGATCCACCCATGGCTACGAATCCGTGTTCGTCGGCCACAGATCCGTCAAAAGTGAGGCGATATATCTGATCTGAGGCTTCGTCCGTACCGACCTCGGCCACGACGATCTCGACCTCGTAGGGCTTCGCCGTCTCGGTGAAAATCGAGCCGAGGGTCTGGGCGTAGGCGTTGGCGAGCGAGCGACCGGTGACGTCACTGCGGTCATAGGAATATCCACGAAGGTCCGCGAGTCGTATCCCGGCGACCCGCAGGTTCTCGAACTCGTTGTACTTGCCAACAGCGGCGAAACCGATGCGGTCGTAGATTTCGCTGATCTTGTGCAGCGCTTTGGATGGGTTCTCAGCCACGAACACGATGCCTTCGGCGCATTGCACTACGACGACGCTGCGTCCACGCGCGATGCCCTTGCGCGCGAAGTCGGCCTTGTCCTTCATGATCTGCTCGGGCGAGACGTAGAAGGGAACGCTCATGCGTTACCCCCGATCGACGCGCGCGGTCCGTTCGGTCGAGTCAACCGTTCGGCGAGCATTCGTTCCGCCTCAGCAGCAATGCGGTCTTCGCCGACGGTCTCAACCCCTGCGTCGGTAACCACGCTGATGACGGGAAAGATCCGGCGCGCGAGATCGGGTCCGCTCGTGGCGCTGTCATCGTCCGCAGCGTCGTATAGGGCCTCAAGGGCGACGCGGACTGCCTCATCGGTGGTGGCGTCACCCTGAAAGAGTTTCTTTAGCGATCCCCGTGCGAAGGACGATCCGGATCCGACGGCATAGAAGTCGTGCTCTTCGTAGCGACCTCCGGTGACGTCGTAGGAAAAGATCCGACCACGCCGTTCGGTGAGGTCGTATCCCGCAAACAGAGGAACAACCGCTAAACCCTGCATCGCCATTCCGAGATTCCCGCGCAGCAGCGTCGAAAGCCGGTTCGCCTTGCCTTCGAGGGACAGGGGTGTGCCTTCAATCTTCTCGTAATGTTCGAGCTCGACCTGGAACAGACGAACGAGTTCCACAGCCAGACCGGCGGTTCCTGCGATACCGACAACCGTGTAGGCGTCTGATTCGAATACCTTCTGAACGTCGCGCTGGGCGATCACGTTGCCCATGGTGGCTCGTCGGTCCCCAGCCATCACCACGCCATCACCACACACCAGGGAAACGATGGTGGTTCCGTGGGGGGCTTCGATACCGGACTTGCCTCCGTCACCGGTGGAGCGAGATGTCCCCGCTTCCAGCCGGGCCGGGCCGTTGCCAGAGGTATTCAAGAACTCTGCGAAGGAAGACGAGCCAACCAGACCGAAGGCCGAAGTGAGATCGTGGCTCACTGGCCGCCCTTTTGCACAAAGGACTTCACGAAATCCTCAGCGTTCTCCTCGAGTACGCCATCGATCTCATCCAAGATCGCGTCCACGTCCTCCTCGAGATCCTCATTGGTCTCACTTGCGGCGGGAGCGACGGCCTCCTCGTCGTGTTCGTCGCGACGGGTCGACTTGCGTTGTTCAGCGTTTTCGCGGGCAGCCATGCACTCAGGGTAACGGGCTAGTCCTCGGTGAGCGCGTCGATGAGGGATGTCGCATCTGGACTGCCCTGGAGGATGTGCCCAACGTGGGCCTTCGTGCCTCGTGTCGGCTCTAGCGTCGGAACCCGCAGGAGGGTCTCCCGTTCGGGGATGTCGAAGACGACCGAATCCCAAGAAGCCGCGGCTATCGAGTCCGGATAGCGGCGCACACATTCACCGCGGAAGTACGCGCGCGTGTCCTCTGGTGGATGTTGGGATGCGCTTTCCACGGCCTCGTCGTCGAACATTCGACGGAGACGGTTTCGCTGCTCCAGACGTGCCGCGAGGCCCTTGTCGGGTCTGATATCTGCGTACTGGAGGTCGATTAGTTGGAGTCGGGGGTCGTCCCAGGTCAGCCCGTCACGCTTGACGTAGCCCTCCAGCAAGGAGAGCTTCGCAACCCAGTCGACCGTAGTGGCTACCTGCGAGCGATCGTGCTCCAGTGCGTCAAGGTGCTCACCCCAGACGGCCAACACATCCTTGGTCTGATCGTCGAAATCGGCCACAACCGAGTGTTCGCAGTACTCCCAAGCCTTCTCTAGGAACGCGCGCTGGATCTCGATCGCCGTCCACTCTCGACCACCGGAGAGGTGTACGAGGTGACCGAGATCGATGTCGTGTGACACTCGGTGCATCTCCCCTACCGGATCGACCGGCATGACGTCGAATGTGTCGAGGTAGCCGCTTTCGATCATGGCTAGCACGATCGAGGTGGTGCCCATCTTCAAATACGTGGCTGTGTCGCTTAAATTGGCATCGCCGACGATCACGTGAAGCCGCCGATACTTTTCTGGATCGGCGTGGGGTTCGTCGCGCGTATTGATGATGGGCCGTTTGAGGGTGGTTTCTAAGCCGACCTCGACTTCGAAGAAATCCGCACGCTGACTCATCTGGTACGCGCTCACGCGCCCGTCTTGCCCGATGCCGAGGCGGCCGGCGCCGGTGAAAATCTGGCGGGTGATGAAAAACGGCGTGAGGTGGCGAACCACATCGGAAAAGGGTGTGGTTCGGCGCATGAGGTAGTTCTCGTGGCAGCCGTAGGACGCACCCTTGTTATCCGTGTTGTTTTTGTACAGCAGGATGCGTTCGCCGCCCGGCGTTCGAGCCGCCGCCTCGGCCGCAGCATTCATGATCGCGACACCGGCTCGATCCCACAAGACGGCATCTCGCGGGTTCGACACCTCCGGACTTGAGTATTCGGGGTGCGCGTGGTCGACGTACAACCGTGCGCCGTTGGGCAAAATCACGTTCGCCAAGCCGAGGTCTTCGTCGGTGAGTTGGGACGGGTCCGCATCGGCGCGCGAAACATCGAATCCGCGGGCATCACGCAGTGGCGATTCTTCGTCGTAGTCCCAACGGGCCTTGCTGGACCGATTTGCACTAATGAGGTAGGCGTAGGCATTGACGATTTGAGACGAGGTCACCATCGCATTCATGGTCGGGTGACCGGGGACACTAATCCCGTACTCGGTCTCGATACCCATGATCCGATGAACGCTCATGCGAACTCCGCGGTACGTGGACCGGCTACAGGTACTGACCGGTGTTGGCGACGTTGTCGATCGAGCGACCGGGGCTACCGCCCTGCTTGCCTTGGATGAGCGTGCGGATGAAGACGATCCGCTCACCCTTCTTGCCGGAAATTCGCGCCCAGTCATCGGGGTTGGTGGTGTTGGGAAGGTCCTCATTTTCACGGAACTCATCGACACACGCGTCGAGCAGGTGTTGGACCCGAATGCCCTTTTGTCCGGTGTCTAAGAACTCCTTGATCGCCGACTTCTTGGCACGCGCCACGATGTTCTCCAGCATCGCCCCCGAGTTGAAATCCTTGAAGTACAGGACTTCCTTATCTCCCCCCTCGTAGGTGACCTCGAGGAAGCGATTTTCTTCAGACTCGGCATACATGCGCTCGATTGCGCGATCGATCATGGACGAGCACGCCGATTCGGGGCTACCGGCGTTCTCAGCGATGTCGTCCGGGTGAATCGGAAGGCCCGGAACCAGGTATTTGGTCATGATGTCCCGAGCGGCCTCGGCATCGGGGCGCTCGATCTTGATCTTGACGTCGAGCCGACCTGGACGAAGGATCGCGGGATCGATCATGTCCTCGCGATTGGACGCGCCGATAACTATGACGTTCTCTAGGCTCTCGACACCGTCGATTTCGCTCAGTAGCTGAGGGACAATCGTGTTCTCGACGTCACTGCTGACTCCGCTACCGCGGGTACGAAACAGCGAATCCATCTCGTCGAAGAAGACGATGACGGGCATACCTTCGGATGCCTTCTCCCGGGCACGCTGGAACACAAGGCGGATGTGGCGTTCGGTTTCACCGACGTACTTGTTCAGCAGCTCTGGGCCTTTGATGTTCAAAAAGAAGCTCTTCGCCTCCTGAACGCCGGTCTTCTCCGCCACCTTCTTGGCCAGGGAGTTCGCAACGGCTTTGGCGATGAGTGTCTTCCCACAGCCGGGAGGTCCATACAGAAGAATGCCTTTGGGGGCTCGGAGATCGTGCTCGGCGAATAGATCCGCGTGTACGTAGGGAAGCTCGACGGCGTCGCGAATCGACTCGATCTGGTTGATCAAGCCGCCGATCTGTTCGTAGCCGATATCGGGAACCTCCTCGAGCACGAGTTCTTCCACCTCGGCTCGGGGAACTTGCTCGATGACGTAACCCGAACGGACATCACACAGCAGCGCCTCACCCGCGCGCAGGGACGTGCCTTGCAGCGAGTCGGCAAGTCGCACAACGCGTTCTTCGTCGGCGTTAGCCACGATGACGCAGCGGTCGGGGCCCAGCATCTCCTTGAAAGTAACGATCTCGCCGACGACCTCGTAGTCGCGCTGACCGACGATGTTCATCGATTCGTTCAAAACCACCTCTTGACCCGGAACGAGCGTGTCTGCTCCCACACCCGGGCTCACCGCGACGCGCATTTTGCGTCCCGAAGCGACGATGTCGACCGAGCCGTCTTCGTGTGCCTCGATGAACGTCGCGTAACCGCTCGGCGGTTCCCCCAGGCGGTCGACTTCAGCCTTGAGGGCCACGATCTGTTCGCGGGCATCCCTTAGTGTCGAGATGAGTCGTTGGTTGTGGTCCTTTTGTGCAGCCAATTCGCCGCGAACCTCGCTGAGGGCCGATTCGACGGCCAGAAGCCGGCTTTCGGGGTTCGGATCGCTCATCGCATCCTCACGCATCCTCTCGTTGCTATCGGTATTGCGGAACGCTGCCGGACGTGCAGATCGGCTCGTTGGTTGACCCTAACCCGGTTCCGGCTCATTCACCTGCTCCGCGCCCGGTCCCAGGTAGTCGGCGCCATAGGCGCCCGGGGCTGGGCGCCTTCGGCGGGCTGGCGCGCAATGGTCAGGGGCCATATGTCGAGCAGCGACGAGGAACCCCGTGTGACCGGACATCCGATGATCGGGACGGACTGCGAGGCCGTCGAGGTGCCAGGTGCGCAGGATGCTTTCTTCGCTGCGTGGCTCGGTCCAGCGCCCTGAGAGCCGCATGGTCTCGACCAGGCGGGACAACTGGGTAGTCGTCGCCACGTACGCCACGAGGCTGCCCCCTGGCCTCAGCACCCGGTCGGCGACATCCAGGCATTCCCACGGGGCGAGCATGTCCAAGATCACGGCGTCGAGACAGGCAGGCGCAACGGTCGCGTCCGTTATCTGGGCAAGGTCGTCTTCAATGAGCGTCCACGAACGCGGCGTTCCACCAAACCAGCGGCACACGTTTTCTCCGGCGACCTCGGCGAAATCCGAGCGACGCTCCACGCTGGTGACCGAGCCAGCGGGCCCAACTGCTTTGAGTAGATAGCAGGTGAGAGCACCGGAGCCAACTCCGGCTTCGAGGACGCGGGTGCCGGAGCCGATATCCCCGAGGGCGACTATCCGTGCCGCATCCTTCGGATAGATCACCGCCGCCTGCCGGGGCATTCCGAGCACGTAGTCGTCGAGTTGGGGCCGTTGGACCAGGTAATCGATACCCCGGGTCGAGGCGGTGATCGATCCTTCGGGCGAACCGATGATGGCGTCATGCGGAATCTGACCCCGATGGGTGTGCAGGATCGCCCCGGGTTCGGTCGTAATCGTGGTTTTCACACCCCGGGTGTCGGTGAGTTGCACCAGTTCACCGGCGCCAATGGGTCCGGTGGGTCGAGGACCGATATCGACGAGCTCGCGTCGCGCCGGTGGATGGGGAGGTCTCTTGCGTGCCACCGGTCGACCCTAGCGACGAGGGTTAGTTGGCGGCGCTGTTGCGTAGGCCGCCATAGGCTTGCCGGCGTGTTCCCGTCGTCGTTGTCCCCGTCTCGCGCCAACGATTTCATGACGTGCCCGCTGCTATACCGGCTTCGGGTGATCGACAAGCTCCCCGAGGAGCCGTCGGCCGCCGCCGTGCGAGGCACCCTCGTGCATGGAGTCCTCGAGGACCTTTACGCCGCACC
>CAZVWA010000022.1:0-15827 GCA_964631085.1 uncultured Rubrivirga sp. | reverse complement strand
AAGGGATCGTCGATGCGCGTTGGAGTTCTCACCGGCGGTGGCGACTGCCCGGGGTTGAATGCCGTGATCCGGGCCGTAGTTCGTCGTGGAGTCAGCGAGTACGGCTTCGAGTTCGTGGGTTTTCGCGACGGGTGGAAGGGTCCACTCGAGGGTCTGACCATGGAATTGGGGATCCCGCAGGTCCGCGGCATCCTCCCGCGAGGGGGCACCATCCTCGGTTCGTCTCGCACCAATCCCCTGAAGGTGGATGGCGGCATCGACCAGATCAAGGACAACATGAAGGCCCTGGGTGTGGACGCCCTGGTGGCGATCGGTGGGGAGGACACCCTCGGAGTTGCGACCGCACTTACGGCCGCCGGCGTCCCGGCCGTCGGCGTTCCGAAGACGATCGACAACGACCTCAGCGCGACGGATTACACCTTCGGTTTCGATACCGCGGTGACCGTGGCGACCGAGGCGATCGACCGCCTGCACACCACCGCAGAGTCACATCACCGCATCCTCATATGTGAGGTCATGGGTCGACACGCAGGCTGGATCGCACTCCACTCCGGTATGGCCGGTGGCGCCAACGTGATCTTGATCCCCGAGGTTCCCTTCGATCTGGACCAGGTCATCGAGTGGGTTGAGTCCCGCTTCCGTTCGCACTACGCGCCGATCATCTGCGTGGCCGAGGGTGCGTTGCCCACCGACGGTGATCTCGTCACCAAGGACGCGACCCTCGACGCATTCGGGCACGTAAAGCTCTCCGGGATCGGCGAGTGGCTGGCCCAGCAGATCGAGGATCGGACCGGCAAGGAGGCGCGTACCACCGTGCTCGGACACATCCAGCGCGGCGGCTCACCCACGGCATTCGATCGCGTGCTCGCTACCCGATTCGGGCTGAACGCCATCGAAGCCGTCAAGGACGAGGCCTGGGGCACGATGGTGGCTCTCCAAGGTACGGACATCGTCCGAGTGCCGCTGGAGGCGGCGACCGGGACGCTGAAGACCGTGCCGATCGAGCGCTACGAAGAGGCAATGGCCTTCTTCGGCTGAGCTCGGCCTACCCTTTCCCCGTGGACAAGATCTCCTGGCCGGACCTTCCCGCTGCCCAGCAGCCGCCGTGGCCGGACGTCGCCGAGGTCGAGCGTGCCGTCGCACAGTTGCAGACGCTGCCACCTTTGGTCTTCGCCGGTGAGTGCGATCTGCTGACCGAGCGGCTCGCCCAGGCTTCGCGTGGGGAGGCATTCGTCCTCACCGGTGGTGACTGCGCGGAGACTTTCGAAGCCAATACGGCTGAGTCCATCCGTGCCCGCCTGAAGACCGTCCTGCAGATGTCCGTCGTGTTGACGTACGCAGCCTCGCTGCCGGTAGTCAAGATGGGCCGGTTGGCCGGGCAGTACTTCAAGCCGCGAAGCAAGACCATCGAGAACCGTGATGGTGTCGAGCTCACGAGTTACCTCGGCGATGCCGTAAACGCGCTGCCCTTCGATGCCGATTCCCGACGCCCGGACCCGCAGCGACTGCTGCAGGCCTACCACGCATCGGGGAGTGCTTTGAATCTCGTGCGGGCGTTCACCCAAGGCGGTTACGCCGACCTTCGCCAGGTGCACGCGTGGAACCAGGACTTCGTGCGCGATTCGGCAGCCGGCGAGCGTTACGAGGCGTTGGCCCAGCACATCGATAGAGCGCTGGCGTTCATGCAAGCCTGCGGCACCGACCCGGTTGAATTCGAGCGGGTGGAGTTTTACGCGGCGCACGAGGCCCTGTCCATGGACTACGAACGCGCCCTGACGCGCATCGACTCCAGAACCGGTCAGCCGTACGACGTCTCGGGACACTTCCTGTGGATCGGGGAGCGCACCCGCCAACTCGACGGCGCGCACGTCCACTTCGCATCCTCCATCAGTAATCCCATCGGCATGAAGGTCGGCCCAACGGCATCACCGGACGAGATTGTCGAAGCCGCGCAGATACTGAACCCTGATCGGATCCCTGGCCGGTTGTCGTTGATTACCCGCATGGGAGCCGGCAACGTCCGCGACGTGCTGCCCGGCATCGTGCAGAAGGTTGATGCCAGTGGCATCCCGGTCGTGTGGGTGTGCGATCCCATGCACGGGAACACCCGAGAAGCCTCCAGTGGCCACAAGACCCGGTTGTTCGACGATGTCATCGCCGAAGTCGAGGGTTATTTCGAAGTGCATCGGCAGCTCGGAACGTTTCCCGGCGGCATCCACGTCGAGTTAACCGGCGATGACGTCACCGAGTGCGTGGGCGGAACCGGCGGGGTCGCCGAATCGGACCTGCATCAGCGTTACGAGACCGCGTGCGATCCGCGCCTGAATCGCGAGCAGAGCTTGGAACTGGCATTCCTCGTTGCGGACATGCTTCTCAAGCGCTGAGACGTTTTCTCAGCGCATCGACGGTGGACCGAAGAGCACGCTTGGCGATGATTCTCAAGCGCGATGGCGGCGCGTGCGTGTGGTGTCGTCGACCTATCGATACCGATCTAGTCGCAGCCACCACCGAGCACCTTGTTCCGCGCATCAAGGGCGGCCCGAGTTGGCTGGAAAACGAGGTGGCCGCGTGCCGTCGATGCAACGGCGAACGTGGGCATCGGACCCCGGCCGAGTGGATCGATGAGTGCCGGCGTCGAGGCTGGGAACCTGCGGTGGACGTCCTCATCGGCACATTCGAGGCCTTCCAATCACGTGTTGCGAAGGAAGGCGGCGCTCGGCGTGCGCGACCGTACGTCGAGAGTCAGTTGCGGCGGCTGCGGCGGATGACCGCCTAGCCGGGTCAGATGATTCGGAGGATTACCGTGGTGCCGCGCGGCACCATTTCGCCGGGTGAGGGTGATTGATCGAAGACACGATTGAGGCGAGTCACCTGACCATCGTCGATCTCGGCCTTCAGCCCCAGTCGCTGCAGTTCCTCGACCGCGGCCTTGCGACGCATGTCGATCAGATTGGGAACCTCGACCGGGGGCGGCCCTTTCGAGACCACGAGCTCGACCGTGCTGCCGGAGTCGACGACGGTCGCCGCTTTCGGTGACATCGAGACGACGCGACCTTGGGCGACGCTCGTCGAGAACTCCTTCGTGGCGGTCACCTGCAGCCCAGCTTCTTCGAGGCGCTTGGTAGCGACCGACTGCTTCTTGCCGGTGATGTCGGGGAGCTCAACGGGTTCGGGACCCTTGGATACGACGAGATCTACGGGAGTATCCGGCGGAACGGGTTCGCCGATGGCGGGGTCGGTTCGGGCTACCTGGCCCGCCGGTACTTGATCGTCGTACGCCTCGGTTCGTCCGGCTGTTGCCAGGCCCGCTTCCACGATTGCCGCCGTCGCCTCGGTTGGCGTTGCGCCTCGGACGTCGGGCACGGCATAGCGCTCAGGGCCCAAGGAGACGACGGCCCCGACGGTGCCACCTGGACGGATGCCGTCTCCCGGTGACGGATCGGTGGCCAGGATCGAACCCGGGGGAACGGTCTCGCTGTATTCCTCGGCAGTGGCTTGCAGAACCAGACCCTCGGCCGACAACGACGAACTCGCCTGGTCGAACGATTGCCCGAGGACGTCGGGGGTGGGGGAGTAGGTCCCGGGTCCTGCCGCAAGCCACCAACCGGCGAACCCTGCACCGCCGATGGCGAGCACCACGATCGCTGCGATGAGCGCACGCAGTCCGGTGCGGCGGCGTGGTTCGTAGTACTCGTCGTCGTGACCGTCGTACTCGTCGTAGTCGTCGTCGTAATCACGGGACTGGTCGTTGCGGGAGTCGTTGCGGGAGTCGATGCCGGAGTGTGCATAGGCGGTGCCGACGACAAGGGTGTCGTTCATCGCAGGGGCGTCGATGAACGGTTCGGGAGCCGGCAGACCCGCGCGGGCCCGACGGATGTCGGCGAGGAAGTCCTGACTGCTGCGATACCTCTGCGCGGGGTCGCGTCGAGTCGCGGTACGGACTATCGCGTCCGCCTGTGCAGGAATACCCGAACGGATACTCGACGGCGCGGGAACATCGGAGTTGACGTGTTGGTAGGCAACCGACAGCGGGCTATCACCTGCGTGGGGCACCTGGCCGGTGATCATCTCGAACAGGCAGATGCCCGCCGCGTAAATGTCGGTGCGTTCATCGGCGTCGCCCCGCTCGACTTGCTCGGGCGCTAGATACGCGACGGTTCCGATCAATACCCCGGCGGTGGCGTTCGTTTCCGAGGTGGCAACGGCGCGCGCGAGACCGAAATCGGCGACCTTGACGCGACCGTCATGGGAGATCAATACGTTCTCGGGCTTTATGTCTCGATGAACGAGACCCGCGGCGTGGGCGGCAGCGAGGGCTTCGAGAACGGGTTCGAGGAAGACGAGCGCTTGTTCGGTGGTCAGCGGACCGTAGTCCCGGATGACGTCGCGCAACGTCTGTCCGGGGATGAGTTCCATCGCGAGGTAGACGAGTCCATCGGCTTCACCTTGGTCGTAAACCCCGACCACATGGGGGTGGGACAGTCGCGCAGCGGACTTGGCCTCGCGTTCGAAACGAGCGACGAACCCGGAGTCAGCGGCCAGATGCGGGTGCATCACTTTGAGCGCGACCTTGCGATCTAGACGAAGGTCGACGGCTTCGTAGACGGTGGCCATCCCACCGCGGGCGAGAAGTGAGCGGATCTCGTATCGAGATCCGACAACCTTGCCGACGAGGCCAGCGCGGGGACTCGTCTCCATTCTTGCGAGTTTAGGTCGGTACTCGGGCGGTCCCCGGTAGCCACGCGGCCCCTAGGGCAGCAGGGAAGCCAGCGAAGACTGGGTCGCATGGATCCGGTCTGCGAGGGAGCCCCGAGCCCGGATGAGTTCCGTCGCAGCGATCTTCGAAAGGACCTCAGTTTCGAGAATCCGGTGCGATGTCTCGCGTGCGTGTGGTCCATCGCGGTGACGACCGTCTGGTTCCCAGGTGATGTCCGGCTGACACCAGATGATCAGGTCCGCTTCCAAAGTTTCTGCCAGCGCCGGTTCCAGCAAGGACGCATCATCGAAGTACTGAAGGCTGTATACCGCGGTCATCAGTGGAGCCGGATCGCAGATGACGAGATCAACACCACTGGCCCGAGCCACCGCCAGAGCATCGCGTTGAGCGATCCAGATGTCGCGTTGATCTTCCTTGGCGGGAGTCCGACCGGTGTCTTCCACGAATGCGCGTAGCGACTCAGGGACGACCGCCGTTGAGTAGCCACCTTCACTCATCACCTCAGCCAGGGCACCGGCGAGTTCACTCTTGCCGGTGCACTCGCCCCCGAGGAGCAGCACGTTGACGGTCATGGGCAAGTATTGGAGCATGCCGTCCTCGCTCGCCTATGTAGGCGTCCTGGTCTTCGTGCTGGTCGGCTCGATGTGGCTCGAGGTCGCGCTGCGGACCCACGTACTGGCTCGATGGCCGCGGTTGGTGCTCGTGATGGTGTTGGTGGTGTGGCCGTTCCTGCTGTGGGATGCCTACGCCATCTCCCAGGGGCACTGGTTCTTCGATACGTCGCTCATCACCGGTGTCTACCTTCCGGGCGACATACCGCTGGATGAGTTGCTCTTCTTCCTGGTGATCCCACTCGCGTCGATCCTCACCCTCGAGGCTGTTCGGAGCGTCAAAGGGTGGCCTGTCGACGACGGGAGCCAATCGTGACCTACACCCAGATCGCGATCATGGGCGTGCTGTTGGCCGTGGTGCTCGACCTCTTCGTGTTTCGGACGCGACTTGTGGCGCGACGCGCGTTTTGGGTCTCCTACGCGATCATCTTCTTCTTTCAACTGATCACGAACGGCATGTTCACCGGATTTGGAATCGTGCAGTACGACGGTGCCGCGATTCTGGGATCGACGTCTCCAACCAGCGGGCCGCCTCCGATGTTCGGCGACGGACGCATCGCGTTCGCTCCTGCCGAGGACCTGTTGTTCGGATTCGCCCTCGTGCTGCTTTCGTTGTCACTGTGGGTGCTGTTCGGCCGGTTGGGGATCGCGCGGCGCCCGACGGCCGGTCCGCCGATCTGGCGGACGTTCAGTGGCAAGAAAACGGGTGGCAAGAGCCCGGGTGGCAAGACCGAAACTGGAGACCCGGACCGCTAGCTAGGCCGCGTACGTCGGGTTAATCCCGCCCACGTGCCCGGGCCCGTAGCGCCGCCGCGCTCGAACGGCCCTGCGCCACGCGGGCAACGCCACCCACAGGCGTTGCTTCATCGGAACGGTGGCTCGCTTTTTGAAGACTTCGTAATCGATGTGCACAACTTCATCGGCGATACCGCAGTACAGCACTCGAGCCGCATCGATGCAGTCGCGAGACGACGGGTGGAGCATGTCGATCCCTGGACGAGATTCCATCTCCAAGCGCTTCACCCGATCGATCTGGTGACGAAGGGCCGCCTTGACCTCCGGTGTTGCCCGGCGCTGGCTCAGTACCTCGCGGGTAACTCCGAATCGTTCGAGTTCTTCCATCGGTAGGTATACCCGGCCCCGATCGAGATCCTCGGAGACGTCTCGCACAAAGTTAGCGAGTTGGAAGGAGACCCCGAGTTTCATGGCGTAGTCGTAGGCGGCCTGATCGGAGGGCTCCAGAATCGGAACCATCTGAAGTCCGATCACAGCCGCGGACCCGTAGACGTATTCGTAGAGGTCGTCGTAGGTGCGGTACTCGGTGACCGTGAGATCCATGGCCATTGAGTGCAAAAAGGCCTCGAAGTATTCGCGTGGAATCTCCCAGCGGCGAACGGTATCCACCACGGCGCGGCACACCGGATCATCGGAATGTCCGGTATCGAGATCGTTGAGGAAGGCATCACCCCAGGATCGAAGCCAATCGGCTTTTTGCTGTTCGCTGAGAGTCGAGGCGAGATCGTCGACGATCTCGTCGGCGTAGCGGGCGAACCCGTAGAGCGCGTGCACATAGGGACGCTTACCCGGAGGCAGGAGAAGCGTTGCTAGGTAGTACGTCTTGCCGTGCGCGGCGTTGAGTTGACGGCACCGCTCATAGGACTCACGAAGTTCAGGATCGGTGATTCCTGCTGCATTCAGATCCCGTGAACTCACCGGCACATCCTGGCATGCACCCGGTCAGCGTCGGGCGCGTGAACGATACGCGGGGTCCGGACCGGTAATGCGCTCAGCGGCCAAGCGACCGGAGACCAGCACCATTGGCACACCCACACCGGGCTGGGTTCCTGATCCTGTGAACACGACGTTCTCACCCCACAGGTTTCCGGGTCGGAATGGACCCGTTTGCAAGAACGAGTGGGCCGAAGCAAAGGGGGCGCCACGTTCCATGCCGCGGTCAGCCCAATCTTGAGGAGTAGTGATGTCCTCGACTTCGATTGCATCGCCGAAGCCGACGTACCCGCGCTCTTCGAGTGTGCGGATGACTTCGTCGCGATAGCGATCCTTGGTCAGCGACCAGTCGATGGGTGCGTCGAGGTTGGGGGTGGGGAACAAGACGTAGTAGATCTGTTTGCCGTCCGGGGCAAGGTCGGGATCGGAGTGGCTCGGGTTCGTGACCAGCAAACTCGGATCGCTCATGAGCTGCTTGCGATCGATCAAGTCTTCGAAGACGCCCTTCCACGACTTACCGAAGTGGATGTTGTGGTGAGCGATCTTGGAGTAGTTCGCCGACGAGCCGGCAAGGAGCAGATAGCACGAGGGGGAGTAGTCCAGGCGTCGAACGCTCCACGGCTCGTGGCCGAGGAGATCTCGATACGCGACCGGGAGATCGGGATTCAACACGAAGGCATCTGCTGTGACGCGCTCGCCGTCGGATGTGATGGCGGCGGTGGCACGATCCCCGACGGTCTCGATCGACTCGACGTTCACGCCGTATCGGATAGTTACACCGTGCTTTTCGGCCGCGGCTGCCATGGCCTGCGGAACGGCGTGCATTCCGCCTTTCGGGAAGAACACACCGGCGACGGAATCCATGTACGCGATGACGGCATAAATCGCGAGTGCGTCGTACGGCGATAGGCCCGCGTACATCGCCTGGAAGGAGTAGACGCGCTCGGTCCGCGGATCCTTCAGAAACTCACGTACCTTGGGAGCGAGTTTGCGAAAGCCGCCGATCGCTGCGAGTTTCGCAAGATCGGGAGTGAGGAGGTCAAGCGGGGAATCGATGTTGCGATCGATGAAGTCCTTCATCTCGTAGCGGTAGAGATCGGAGACGAAGTCGACGTAGCGCCGATAGCCAGCCGCCTCGTCGGGCCCGATCACCGAGCTGATCTCCTCGGCCATCTCATCTACGTCGGCGTGCACGTCAAGGACGGAGCCGTCGGGATAGAACGAGCGATACAGCGGGGCGACGGGGGAGAGTTCGAGCCAATCGGACATGTTCTCGCCGATGGAATCGAAAGCATCCGCGATCAGGTCGGGCATCGTCAGCACCGTGGGTCCGGTGTCGATCCGGTATTCGCCGCTTGCGCCCTGGAGCGACACCTGGCCGGCGCGACCACCGGGCTTGTCATCGCGCTCGAGGATTGTCACCGAACGGCCCGCGCCGGCAAGCCGCATGGCTGCCGACAGACCGGCGAGACCTGCCCCGACCACCACGACCTCATCGGTCGGGCCGGTTACCGTTCGCGGACCCGTCCACGGCATGAAGCGTTCGGCCTGGGCGAGCAGTGACATGGAGCTCCTTGGGTGGGGAGTTGTTGACGGGGAGAGAGTCCTAGTTTGCCGTGGATCAGACGCTTCTGCGCGTTGCGGCGTAGGCCAGGCCGGTGAGGACTTCGCGTGCGTCGTCGGCGAGCCCGGCGCCCGTCAGCGATTCGAGCGCCTGGTCCAGGAGGTCGTCGATCATCTGTTCGGTGCTCGCAAGTGCGCCGGTGTCCTCGATGATGGACCGAAGAATCGCAACGCCCGAGGCGTCCAGGCCAGGGTCGCCGAGCAGTGCGCGCATATGTCCGCGCTGGGAGTCGTCGGCTCGTTCGTGGGCAAGGGCGACGAGCACCGTGCGCTTACCTTCGCGAAGGTCATCACCTGCCGGTTTGCCGGTCTGCTCGGGATCACCGAAGACCCCCAGAACGTCGTCTCGAAGTTGGAAGGCCTCACCCAGGGGCAGTCCGTATCCGGAGTAAGCCGCGTAGACCGCATCGGGTGCACCGGCGATTGCTGCACCAATATGCAACGGCCGTTCGATCGTGTACTTCGCGGACTTGTAGCGCACCACTTGCATCGCGCGTTCAACCGAGCCGCCACCGCACGCCTGCTCGAGCAAATCGAGGTATTGCCCGGCCATCAGCTCCGAGCGCATTTCGTCGTAGATGCGCTTCGCACGCTGCAGTGCATCGCGGTCGAGATCCGCGGTAAGGAGTACCTCATCGGCCCACGACAGGCACAGATCGCCCAGCAGGATCGCTGCCCCGATCCCGAAGGACTCTGGGGACCCCAGCCATTGTTCGCCGCGATGCAGTCCCGCGAACCTGCGATGCGCAGCCGGCAGTCCGCGCCGGGTATCGGATCCATCCATGACGTCGTCGTGGATGAGAGCGCAGGCTTGCAAGAATTCCAGGCCGGTAACGGCCTGGATCACCGCGGACTCAGTCGATGCGTCCGTCATCGCATCGGGTGCAGCGCCCCGCCAACCCCAGTAAGCAAACGCGGGGCGCAGCCGTTTGCCGCCCGCCAGTAGGTCGCGCAGCGCGGAGACCAGCGGGTCCATGTCCGAACTGACACCCTCAAGCAGCTCGCCCTGGCGCGCGAGGACATCGTCGATGGTCGCCTGGACTCGGGGCCGCAGATCTGCCGCGTCCAAGGGAGCGCGAACCAGATCGGAGATGTCGCCGGGCACCGAGCCAGCGTAGCGACGCGGTCGGTACGCGACTAGGCGCGACCGATGAGCGATGCGGTTATCTCCGCGCTCATGCCGACCAGCGGCAAGCCGCCGCCGGGGTGGGAACTGCCGCCGACCAGGAACAGGCCGGGTACCGGTGATCGGTTGGCGGGCCGCGCGAAGGCGGCTCGCGGTCCGTTGCTGGCGGTTCCATATATCGATCCGCCCGGTGCTCGAACAGAGTCCTCCAGATCGGCGGGGGTGCGCACCTCACGCCACACGATGCGGTTCCGGACGTCCGTGCCGCGCCGGGCGAGGACGTCGAGAATGTGGTCGGCGTAGGAGTCGGCGAGTCCGGCGTGGGTCCAATCGACGCCACCCTCGAGATCGTGACGCGGCGCGTTGATGAGCACGAACCACGATTCGTGGTCCTCATCCGGACGCATCAATGGGTCGTCCGGTGCGCACACGTAAATGGCCGGGTCCTCGACGGGCCGTGGATCACGCCCGAAGATGGAATCGAATTCGTCGTCGTAATTCTCCGGGAACCAAACGTTGTGATGCTGCAGACCCGGGGTGCGGCCGCGCACCGCGAGGAGAAGCACGAAACCTGCGAGGCTGGTATCGCTTCGATCGATGGAGCGGGCCGCCTTGCGTGCTCGCGGATCGTCGAGCAGGTCGTGATACACGGTTCCGGCATCTGCGTTCGCCACCACGATCTCGCAGGCGTGGTGTTCGCCGCCGACCACGACTCCCGTCACACCGACGTCATTGGTTGTGATGTTCGTGACGTCCGTGCCGGTGTGGATGTCGACGCCGAGATCGAGGCACCGGCGTTCAAGGGCGTCGGCGAGGGTGCCGAGGCCGCCACCGAGATGCCAGGCACCGAACTCCTGCTCGACGTACGGCACCGTCGCAAGAACCGCCGGAGCCTTGCGCGGATCGGAACCGGTGTACGTCGCATAGCGGTCCAGCAAGGTGACGGCGCGCGGATCGGACAGCATCGATCGGCCGAGTCCGCGAAGGGTGGACCAGGGGGCGATGGTGCGAACATCAGCCGGCTTGGCAAGGGGCAGCAGCGTCTTCCACCCGTCGAGAGGGGACTGCAGGAAGGGCTCGCGGGTGAGCCGCCACATCTTCCCGGCGCGATCCATCAGGGCTCGCCATTCGCGTTCGGTGTCGCCGCCGAGCGCCTCACCCAACGCGGCGGCACAGCGGGCCGGATTCACCCCGGGCAAGGTCACCTCGGAACCGTCGGCGAATCGATACCCGAAGGCCGGTTCGACTTCCTGCAAATCGACTTCCTCTTCGAACGAAGAGCCGGTCTTCAAGAACAGATCCCGGTAGACGGCGGGAAGGGTGAAAAGGCTCGGACCAGTGTCGAAAGCGAATCCGCCCTTGCGGTACGTCGCAAGCTTGCCGCCGACGCGGTGTGACTGTTCGAAGACCTGGACCGAATGGCCTTTGACGGCCAGGCGCGCCGCGGCCGCCAACCCGCCTGCGCCCGCACCGATCACGATCACGCGACTCATGCCGGAAGCCTTCGACCCTTCCACTGCGTGGTGCCGCGCAGATGCCGCCACCACGAAGCAACATTGATTGCGGCGAAGGCCACGATCGATACCGGTTGGGTGAGAGCGTCGGGCATGACGCGCTCGCCGGTGTGACGGGCCACGAGAACTCGACCGGTGACTCCCGCTGCGTAGCCGGCGATGCCCCACACCCTGGTCCTCCCGCGGCCGCTGACCATTGCAACGGCCGGTGCCACGTACAGGCCCACAAGAACGCTGTTGGCAACTACCGAACCTGCAATCCCTCCGAACGCCGCCCACGCCGACTTCGTGTAACCCTCGATCAAGTCCTCCGCATCGGAATACATTCGGCAGCTGGCCAGATGAGAACCGTCGACGGTCAGTGCGCGAAGACCCGCTTGTCGGACAGCCCGCATGAGTGCAACGTCTTCGATGACCTCGCCCCGAACCGTGTCATGTCCACCCAGGCGCCGGTAGGAGTCGGCATCGAAGACCATCAGTTGTCCGTTCGCGACCGACATTGATGCCCACTGGCGTTCTTCGGCAACGGCGAGCGGGACGGTGGTGATCCATGACCATGCCAAGAGAGGTTGAATGACCCGCTCCGGCCAGGTTTCGGCGATCTGGCGGGGATACGGCGCAATGAGCGCAGCCTGCTGCGAGCGCAATTCCTCGACCAGTGCGTTGACCGCATCGGGTTCGAGCACTACATCGGCGTCCATGAAAATCAATACCGAAGCGTCCGGCGCAGATTCAGCAAGGCGAGCGCACGCGTAGTTCTTGCCCAGCCAGCCTTCTGGCGGATTCTCGTCGGGCGCGTGTGTCACCCGAATCCGCGGATCAGCCGCGGCGACTCGATCGGCGATCGCTGCCGTCTGGTCGGTCGATCCGTCGTCGAGGACGCTGATGGTCAGATTCGAGACACCCTGTTGACCCTGGATGCTCGCTATGGCGGCTTCGAGTGAGTCTTGTTCGTTTCGGGCTGGGATCGCGACGGTGACGGCTAAGTCGACAACGTCACCGCTGGGTTGAGGTCGTCGAAGCTTGCGCAGATTCCAGGCCGTGTGTGCTGTCAGCGCGATGGCTCCGACCGCCAAGGCGGGGACTATCGGAGGTAATCGTCTTACCACTGTGGCTGGCTCCATAACCGCCAGGCCCACGGAATGACAACGACTCCCATCGCGATGCCTCCCCAGATTGCCACGCTCGGACGACCGAAGAACACGGCTGCGCCCAGTACGTTCGACGCGTACGTCCACAGCAGCAAAGTGTTCGGGGCAGAGTCGTTCGCGGCCTTGCGGGGGAGCCGGTCCAAGATGAACATCAACACGATGCCGGCAAGCCACCAGCCGAGGAAGTTCTGCAAGGGGATGCCGTCGATTCCGGGCAGTTCCCAACCGATGGTCTGCCACGTCCAGTAACCCTCGCCCACCATCTGCGGATCCAAGAACAGGTCCCAGGCCATGAGCAGCCAACCACCGATGAGCGCGACCCCCAAGCTGGTCGTTGACAGACGCTGAACGGCCAGCAACATCGGGTAGGCGACCATCGACCACGCCATCGGGATGAGGATCGGCACACCGAGCACGGCGATGCCGAGTGCGTCGGTGTAGACGTACTCACCGAAGGGGAATTGGGTCGTCGTCCCGAGCACCTCGATCAGCCAACCGAAAGCCATGGTGATCGCGAAGAAACCGAGAGTCCACGCCAGCCCCCGATTGAGGAAGGCGTGGCTAACCGATGCCAGGAAGAAGGAGGTGACCGATGCGGCTGTCATGGCGATGCGCGCCGAATCGGGCACGAGCACCCAGGCAATCTGGATTCCGACGGTCGAGGCGACGAACACCCACGGAATGAGCCGAATCCACCGATTTCCGGGGCGACCGGCCTCCGATCGCGGGCCGGTATAGACGCGTTGGCTCACGCCTCGCAAGCATAGGGTGACCCGCATGGCACAGGACCGCCCGGATTTGGCCATCGACCTGCGTCAGGAAGCGGGTCGGGTCATCGCTGCGCTCGAAAGTTGGCGGGACACCTTCGGTGCATTCACACCTGCTCCCGAAAACGGCGTCGACGCCGACACGTGGAGTCAGACCCTCGACACTTTCATCGATCGCCTGACGGGGGAGCAGTACCCGTTCTTCCATCCGCGCTACGCAGGACAGATGCTCAAGCCACCGCACCCGGTGGCCGTCGTCGGCTATCTCGCCACCATGTTGATCAACCCGAACAACCATGCATTGGACGGTGGCCCGGCCACGGCGGCGATGGAGAAGGAATCGGTTGCGCGCTTGGCGTCGATGTTCGGATTCGATTCGGGTTCGGGACATCTCGGTCATCTCACCTCCAGCGGAACCATCGCGAATCTCGAAGCGCTATGGGTTGGGCGCGAGGAACGGCCCGGCGCAGTCATCGCGGTAAGTCGCGACGCGCATTACACGCACAAGCGCATGGGTCAGGTGCTCGGCGTCGAGGTCGTGGAGGTCGATGTCGACAACGTCGGACGCATGGACCTCGATCACCTCGGCGATGTTTTGTCGGCCCACGATGTCGGGACTGTTGTCGCGACGCTAGGGACGACGGGATTGGGGGCGATCGATCCCCTCGCTGACATCCTGCCCTTGGCACGCGCGGCTGGAAGTCGAGTGCACGTCGATGCGGCCTACGGCGGATTCTTCGCGTTGGTCGCCGACGACTCCGACAGTGGCGTCGCTTCTCGTCATTTCGACGCCATCGCGCAGGCGGATTCGGTGGTGGTGGATCCGCACAAGCACGGTCTTCAGCCCTACGGCTGTGGTGCTGTTTTGTTCGCCGATCCCGCTGTCGGCGCCCACTACCGACACGATTCGCCGTACACATACTTCTCCAGCGATGAGTTGCACCTCGGAGAGATCTCGTTGGAGTGCTCGCGGGCGGGAGCATCGGCTGCTGCCTTCTGGCTGACCACCGAGGTGTTCCCGTTGACCAGCGACGGCCTAGGTCGAGTCCTGCGTCCGGGTCTGCGTGCGGCCCGTCGCATGCACGAGCTTCTCGGACAGTCCCAGGTGTGGCAGTCGGTGCAAGAGCCCGAATTGGACATCGTCGGCTACCTGACGCGTGATCGGTCGGCCTCGGGAATCGACCGCGATTGTGTCGCCTTGTTCCACGCGCTCGCAGAACTGCCCAGGGAAGAACAGTGGCATCTGGCTACGTACAGCATGAGCATCGAGGACCTCACCCGTCGAGGTATTGCACTTGACGCCGATCAAGACAGGGTCCGAATTCTACGAAGCGTGTTCATGAAGCCCGAGCATGAATTCGTGATCGAGAACCTCGTCGAGGTGCTGGAAGCGACGCATCAACGTACGTTGAGGGCATGAGCGTGCGAGCGGACATCGTCGATACCGGCCACAAGTACAGGCGTGCGGGGAGCATCGTCATCAATGCACCCGCGCAAGAGATCTTCGACATCCTCGCCGATCCGTATCGGCATCCGGAGATCGATGGATCGGGAACCGTCAAGAAGGGTTTCTCCGGTCCACATCGGCTCAGCAAGGGCGCGAAGTTCCGGATGGACATGCGCATAGTGGTGCCGTACAAGATCAAGAACACCGTCGAGGAGTTCGACGAGCCGACTCAGATTGCCTGGCGACATGCAGGCCATCACCGGTGGCGCTACGAACTGCGAGCAATCGATGAGAACACGACCGAGGTCATTGAAACCTTCGACGGGTCCACGGCTCGATTCCCACCGGCGCTGAACCTCATGAACGCGTACGAGAACAACCAAAAGGCGATACTCAAGACGCTCGTGCGGTTGAAGGAACTGGCCGAGGGCAGTAACTGACGTCTAGTTACCGACTTCGGCGGCTTCGCCGGCGGTGATCCGCAGCAGTTCGTCGTAGCTCGTCGGGAAGACGTAGTGCGGATGCCCGCCCGCTGCCCAGACCTCGTCGTAGCGCGAGAGCGCGATGTCCACGATGGTGCGCACCGGTTCGGGGTGACCGACCGGCGCGACCCCACCTATGGCGAACCCCGTGGCGGCGCGTACGTCGTCGGCGTCGGCCTTGGTGATCTGGGCGCCGTCCAAGATCGCTGAGAGCATCATCGTGTCTACTCGATGGCCGCCCGAGGCGATCACCAGCACCGGCTCGCCGTCGGCGAGGAAGATCAGTGAGCTGGCTATTTGGCCCACCTCGATTCCCAGGGCGGCGGCTGCCTCCTTGGCCGTCCGGGCGCTGTCGTCGAGTCGGCGGACCTCGCCTTGCGCCCCTAGGCGCGCAAGGGTGTCGCGGACTGTGATGACCGATTGCTGCTCGGCGAATTCACTCACGCGCCGCAGGGTAGCCGTGGGGCTCGAGCCGAGGTCGTGTGATCGGGCCCACTCGTGACAGATGGGGCGTCAGGGGCTACAGTTCACCCGTGGCACAGATTCTCGTAGTACCCAGGCGCGCCTGACGACGCACCCCGTCGACGGCGCGCTCCCTCCTACCCGCCCGGGTGTGGAGGGTTTTTCATTCGCAGGACAGGAAAGAGCAGATGGGCGAGCA